>NZ_JALVTW010000011.1 GCF_027023985.1 Persephonella sp.
AATTTAGAGTCGTAGATGCTACTGAAATAGGGCAGGAATACCAAAATATTGATATACTTTTTCTGGATTTAGAAAAGGCAAAATATATAGAAGCAATAAAAACTCTAGAAAAAAATCTTTCTCCAGATGGAATGGTGATAGCTGATAATGTTCTGTTCCAAGGAAAAGTATTGTTTGAACCACAGCATAAAAAGGCTAAAATATTAGACCAGTTTAACAAATATATGTTTGAAAATTATTTTTCGGTTATTCTTCCGATTAGAGATGGAATATTGGTCGGTATAAGGAGATAAAATGCCTCAAGTTAGTGTTGTAATTCCCGTTTATAATGGCGAAAAATATGTTGTTCAATCTATAAACTCCATATTAAATCAGACTTTTAAGGACACAGAGATTATTATTGTGAATGATGCCTCACAGGACAATTCGGAAAAAGTTATTTATGAGAATTTTGAAGACTTGATAGATAACGGAAAAATCAAATATACGAGAAATCAAAAAAATCAAGGAAGAAATATATCTGGGAATATTGGGGCTAAATTAGCTTCAGGAAATTATCTATTCTTTTTGGATGCCGATGATTTATGGAAAGAAAATCATATAGAAGAAATTCTAAAAATCTTTGAAAGTCAAAATCCAGATATAGTTTTTGCAAGGCCAAGAACGTTTATAGATGAAACAGGAAAGATAAAAAGAAAATCAAAAAGTAAAATCCCAGAAAATATTGATTACATTGTATTTTCTTCTAAAATTGGCTTTCCTTCGGCAACTGCTTTTAAAAAAAATACATTTATTTTTTATAACCCAGAGTATAAATTCCGTGAAGATATTGAACTTTTTTTTAGAGCAAGATTATCTGGCCAAAAAATTGTTATTGCGGACACAGATACAGTCCTCATAAGAGAGCATTCAGCTCCTACACGAATGAGTAAAAGTAGTAATTTTTATAAATATACATTAAAGCTTTATGAAGATTATAAAGACAAAATTCCTGTAAACTATAGGGGAAATTTTTATTTTCATATTTCTGAAGTGGCTTTTAAGTTTGGTGATTTTAAAACAGGATATAGCTTTTTATTTAAAGCACTTAAAGCAAAACCTTCTCTTATTTCTGATGGTAGATTTTTAATTACCTTTTTAAAAAGAGGCTTTAGAATAGATAGATTATTTTTTTCCTGATTTTTCTTTGATATATTTCTCATATAAAAATGCATATTTCATAAAGGCATACATACTTCCAGAAAGGGCAATGATTAACCCCCTTGTGCCGTCAAGGAAGCCTCTTTTAATAAAATAAAATTTAATAAAATATGCTATAGGATTTAAGATTAGATTATAGGCATGGAATTTTTTTCCCTGTGAATACATTAGGTCTGCTGATTGTTGGGCAAATCTAACTGTTTTATCAAATTGTTCTTTTAAACTCCTAAATGAATAGTGATATAAGTCCCCTTTAAGTTTACCTATGCTTCCTTTGCATATAGGTTTGGCGTGGACTTTTCTCTCATACTCAACCTTTCCTTTTTTAAAAAGTCTTAATCTCCATTCAGGATACCATGAGTAATTCAGGAATTTCCCAAGATAATATGTTCTTCTGTTTACCATATAACAATCTGCAGTAGGATTTTTTATTGCTTCTTGAATTGATTTTTTTAACTCTGGTGATACTTCCTCATCTGCATCAAGGACAAATAACCATGGCTGGCTTACCAGCTTTATTGCATAATCAACTTGGTCGCCATAGTTTTTCCATTCACGAAAAAATACTTTGGCACCGTATTTTTTGGCAATTTCAACTGTTTTATCAGTAGAACCTGAATCAACCAGTATTATTTCTGAGGCTAAATCAGATACACTTTTAAGAGCTCTTTCTATTCTGTCTTCTTCGTTCTTAGCAACAATAACTACAGAAAGCATAAAACCTCTTGCTTTTTTTCAAATAGTATATCCTATCCTCCTATACTTGTCATTATTCTTCTGCAATCTGAGAATGCATAGCCTGATTTTATGATTTTCTGATTTGAGATTTCCTTCTCAATAAGAACTTTTTTGATAAATCTGTCTAGTTCTTCATCTGTTCCATTTCTAATAACAGGTTTTGCATCTATCTCCTCATCTGTTCTGAGACATAGCTTTATATGTCCTTCTGCAGTTAGTCTTAGTTTAGAACATCCATCGCAGAAAGGATTTGACATAGGGGTGATAAATCCTATTTTTGTGTTTAACTTAGGCACTTTATAAACCCTTGCTGCACCGCTTCCTATGGAAATTGAAGGAATTAGCTTTCCATATTTCTCTTCTATTTTTTGTTTTATTTCATCAAGGGGTTTGACCTTTTCTTCTGACCAGTTTATAAGTTCTCCGCCTATTGGCATCATCTCAATAAATCTGACTTCTACTCCGTATTCTGCTCCAAACTCAACAAAATCCAATGCCTCATCTTCGTTTAAACCTTTTACAATAACTGCATTTACTTTTATGGGGTCGTATCCCAGTTCTTTTGAGACTTTTATGCCTTCAAGGACATCCTCAAGTTTGCCTTTTGTTATCTGATAAAATAGGTCTGGTTTTAGGCTGTCTATGGAAATATTCAGTCTATCTAAACCTGCTTTTCTAAGCTCTTCTGCATGTTTTGCAAGTGTAATTCCGTTTGTGGTGAGGGATATATCTTTTATTTCCGGAATTTCCCTTAGCATTCTAACCAGTTCTTCCAGTTGTGGTCTTACCAGAGGTTCGCCGCCGGTTATACGAACTTTTTTCAGGCCATATTTTGTCATTGCCTTTACAAGTCTGGCTATTTCTTCATATCTCAAGATTTCTTCATGGGGAACGAACTCTGAGTTGTCAGGACGACAGTAAAAACACTTAAGATTGCATTTATCTGTAACAGAAACCCTCAGGTATGTTATTTCCTGCAACATCTTTAATCTCCTTAACCGTTATTACTTTTAAGATATAACAAAAATTTCATTATTACAAGAAAGAAATAACGGTTTTTAATATGAAATTATTTTGAGGAGAAAGCATTGATATAGCTCAATCAGGATTTCTGGATAATTACGAACTTTCTCTCCGGTAGTCCTGCAAATTTCATAGATAGGGTATATGGCTTTAACTCTTCCTCAACTTTTTTGCCTTTCATAATAATCAGATAGCCATCTTCTTTTAACAGGTCTTTTCCCCATTTTAAAACATCAAAAACATCTCCTGTGGCACGGCTCAGAACGATATCAAATTTTTGGTCTATATTCTCTGCCCTGTCGCACAACACCTTATAATCCAGCTCAAGCTCCCTTCCAAGCATTTCCAGAAATATACATTTTTTCTGAACAGCCTCAATCAGATACATATCAATTTTATCCCCATAATATATCTTAATAGGAACTCCGGGAAATCCTCCACCTGAACCAAGGTCAGCTATTTTTTTACCTTCTACAGATATACCTGTCCTTTCAAAAACTTTAACAAGGGTAAAACTATCTAAAAAATGCTTTGTTATTATTTCCTCTTTTTTTCTTATTGATGTGAGATTATAAACCCTGTTCCATTTAGATAGTAATTCCAGATATTTCTCAAACTTCTTTAGCTGCTCTTCATTAAGATATATCCCGTTTTTTTCTGCCAACTCTTTTAGTTTTTGTATCATTTCCTTGCCTAATAACCTTTTTACATAATACTATATCAAGAAAATCCATTTACGAGGATAAACTTGGATAAAAATTTTAGATTAAATGCTTTAAAACATGAGATAAACAATTTGTTTTTTAAAATAGAGACTGCCTCAGAATTATTATCAGAAAATGAATTGTCAAATAAAGAAAGGCAGGAAGCGTTCAGAATATTAAAATCAAACATAGAATTGCTTAAAGTTCTTATTGATAATTTAATAGTTCTTGAAACGCTGAATAAAAAAGAAAAAATAGACCTTTACGACTTTTTTGAAAAGACTGTATCAAAAAGATACATTAATGGTTATCCCAATGCTTTGAAAAGGGCTTTGGAAAATTTAAAATTTTTAGGTGTTGATTTTTACATGGAAAATGATGTTCTGCAAATAAACAGAATACCGGAAGACAAAATTTCCGGATACTTGCTTTACTTAACAGAATATTTCTTTAAATTAAACTGTATAAAAATGATACAGAAGGAAAGTGATGATTAAGAGGAAAATACTAATTGTAGATGATGATAAGGATATTTTATCCCTTATGAGAATAAAGCTAAAAAATGAGAGTTTCCTGGTAAAAACTGAAAATTCTCCATTAAAAGCCCTTGATATAATTTCCAGTGAAGAAATAGACCTTATTATAGTCGACCAGCAAATGCCTGAAATAACAGGTTTAGAATTCATAGAAATAGTAAAAGAACAATATCCGGAAATGCCTATAATTCTTATGACAGCCTATGGTCAAATAGAAGACGCAGTTAAAGCAATAAAAATAGGAGCACTCCATTACATAACAAAACCTATAAATTATGAAGAGCTGAAACATGTAATTAATCAAGCCTTTGAGATAACTTCTCTCAAGGAAGAGATTAAAAATTTAAAAGATATTATTTCAGATGAAATTATCGTAGAAAGTAAAAAAATGAGAGATATTATTGAAACCGCAAAAAAAGTGGCACCTTTTGATGCTACTGTTTTAATAACAGGAGAAAGCGGGACAGGGAAAGAGGTAATAGCAAGATTCATTCATAAACATAGTAAGAGGGCAAAGAAATCTTTTATTGCAATAAATTGTGGAGCGATACCGGAAAATTTACTTGAGGCTGAGTTGTTTGGATACCAAAAAGGTGCATTTACAGGGGCAGATTTTGATAAAAAAGGTCTGATAGAAGAGGCCAATGGAGGGACATTATTCTTAGATGAGATTGGGGAGTTACCACTTAATTTGCAGGTTAAACTTTTAAGGGTTATTCAAGAGCAAGAAATAAAACCTCTTGGAAGCAATAAATCAAAGAAAATAAATGTTCGTTTTATAGCAGCTACTAACAAGAATTTGGAAAAACTTGTAAAAATAGGAGCATTTAGAGAAGACCTATATTACAGGTTAAATGTGATAAAAGTTAATATTCCTCCTTTACGAAAAAGGAAGGAAGATATAATTCCCCTTGCACAGTTTTTTATAAAAAAATATTCCCTGAAATATGGAATAAAGCCAAAAACTTTGTCTAAAAAGGCAGAAGAAGACCTATTGAATTATGATTGGCCTGGAAATGTTCGTGAACTTGAAAACACCATTGAGAGATTACTTTTAACAACCTCCGGAAATACCATTAGAAAAATTTTTAAAAAATCTTCAACGGTTGATAATCTGAAAAAATTTCGGGATGCAAAGGAAGAATTTGAAAAAAGGTATATAGAAAAACTGCTTGAGAAAACAAAAGGTAATATATCAAAGGCTTCACGAATTTCAGGGCTTACGAGAGCTCAGATATACAGATATATAAAGAAATATAATATCTCTTTCTAAACTGTATCAAAAAGATACATCTGTAAATCCTGAATTCAAGAAAGTCATTGAAAAACAATAAATTTTCATTTGGAACATCTCTTGCGTTAATTTTCCCAAAAAACTTACGGGAGGAAAGCTATGAAAAAAAAGCTCATGGCAGGGTGTATGGTTTTAATAGCTTCCATGTTCGTTTCCTGCGGAGGAGGCGGTGGTAGTGGAAGTGATTCTGGAAATGTAGTATTTAATGGAGAGGATGAACACAAACATAATACATATGATGGAGATAATGGTGGGGAAAATGATAACAATGGTGGGAATACCGGTGGTGGAAACACAACTCCGGCAACAGGAGATTATATCGTAGTTGCATGGAATGACCTTGGAATGCACTGTATAGATAAAGATTTTTCTGTTTTTTCTATTTTGCCTCCTTTTAATACGATTAATGCTCATGTAATTAGAAGAGGTCATGAACCTGAAAAACTTTCAGATACCTCTGTTAAAGTTTTTTATCAGGCTCAGGCTGATTCAGATGGCACTATAAACTCAACAAGCGTTGGAAAAACAAATTTCTGGGATTATGTTCAGAGCCTTTTTGGTGTTAATCTCCAGCCGGATGTGGGTTTAAAAGGTTTCCACATGGCGAGCACTATACCCTATAAGATGAGTTTTCTGAGTAAATATAACATATTCCAAGCAGAAGGAATACCGGCAACTCCCTATGATGATAACGGAACAAAAGATGAATATCCTCTTGTTAAAGTTGTTGCGCAAGATTTAAATGGGAATGTCCTTGCAGAGACTACAACAGTAATGCCTGTAAGTGATGAAATGACATGTATTGCCTGTCATGGTTCTAATTCAGGTAATACAGAGGCTTTACCTTCTCAACCTGTTAATGACCCGAATCCAGAAAAGGATTATCGCTGGAATATACTGAGAAAACACGATGAAAAACACAAAATCTCTCAAAATATGCTTAATCAGCTTGCAAATAAAGGATATTATTATCAATCTTCTTTAGAACAAACTGCAAGAAATGGAACACCTGTTTTATGTGCAGCCTGTCATAAATCAAATGCTTTACCGGGTTCAGGTATTAACGGTGTGCCTCCATTAACCCAGGCAATACACTCAAAACATGCCAGACCAGTAGCAAATACAGGAAAGACAGGAAGAAATGCCTGTTATATGTGTCACCCCGGTTCACAAACCCAGTGTCTAAGAGGCGCTATGGGTAATGCCCATGTTGAGTGTCAATATTGCCATGGAACAATGGCAGATGTTGGAAGTTCTTCAAGGGAAGGATGGTTTGATATGCCCAAATGTCAGCAATGTCATCAAGGAGGACATAGATACAAAACGGTTTTCCAAAACGACATAATAGGTGGTTCGTTAAGAACAGTTGTTGATAATAGATTTGCGACACAACCAGACACTCCTATACCTGGAAAATCCCTTTACAGATTCAGTAAAGGTCATGGAGGTCTTCAATGTGAAACTTGTCATGGTTCTCCACATGCAATATATCCTTCAAGCTTAGCAAAAGACAATGTTCAGATACAGGCACTTCAGGGATATAAAGGAACACTCAGAGAATGTGCAGTATGCCATAAAAATCAAGTTCCTTTAACTGCGGATGAAGGTCCTCACGGTATGCATACAATAGGACAGGCATGGGTAGATAAACACGGTGGATACGTGGAAAAGAACGGATACAATATGTGTAAAGCGTGCCACGGAACAAATCTAAGAGGCTCGGAACTTTCTGAAGTAAAAACCTCAAAATCCTTCAATACAGAATGGGGAACAAAAACTTTCAATACAGGACACGCAGTCAGCTGTTATGACTGCCATAATGGTCCTAATGGGGATTAAATTCACAGAGGGGCTTCCCACCTGCCCCTTTTTAGAAAAAAATATATAATTATCATTATTATCAATTTTATAAAAGACAGTAATGAAAAGATTTCTTTTTTTATTTTTGTTTTTTTATACGCTTGCCTATGCAGAAGATATTTCTTACAAATTTGGTAGAGGTTTAAATCTGGGTAGATATTTCTGGTTTGGTGGATATATATCTTTAAATTACTGGAAAAAAAATAGTAAACATTCTTTTAAGCTGGATGATCTGGCATTTTTAACCAGAATAAGTTTAAACAGATTTTCAATATTTTCCGAACTGGAAGCTGATGATGTATATGTATCCTCAAGCACGGAAAAAAATAGATACTGGCACATAGAACCTGAAATAGAAAGGCTTTATGTGAACTATTACTATAATGAATTTCTTAATTTTAAGATTGGTAGATTTTTAACACCCCTTGGTATATGGAATAAAATTCATATAGATGCTTTAAAATGGACAGCATCCGACCCTTTAGTCTCAACATTTTTTTTCCCAATGTTTACAACAGGTTTAAACCTGAATGGATATCTTCCTTTTCTGGAAAGCCTCAGATATGACTTTTTTATTCAAAAGGGAAAGGGTATAAATGCCTCTTATAACAACATAAAAACAGATGATATGGTTGGTTTCCAGTTGGAAAAAATATTTGATATAAACAAAAAGATAGGATTAAACGGTGTAATTCTTGATGCAGATAATGTAAATGAAAAATATAAATTTTTAGGTGTGTATGGAAAAACAAAATTGAAAAATTATTATCTATCTTCAGAGGTTTATTATGCAAATGAAAGGAAAAAGGGTAATGTCAGACACAAAGAACACGGGAAAATCACATACTATGTCCAGGTAGCAAGAAGAGTATTCAATAAAACATATTTCATTTTCAGGAAAGATGGACTTTATGATAGTTCGGATAAACATCGTGTGGATATATGGACTTTTACATTAAATTTTAAGCCTAGATTTAACATATCTATGAAAGCCGAGTATCAACTTTATGAAAGGAAAAATGACTACATAAGACTATCCTTTGCTTTGTTGTTCTGATGAGAAAATTAATTTTTATTTTTATCTTTTTAATATGGAGTAATAATTCTTACAGTGAAGAAATTACTATTTATGTAGTTTCGGGAAAGCAATCAGGCTTAAGGCTTAGTTGTAGAGATATTAAGTTCGCTTACCTGAAAGAAAAGATTTTTTCAAATAATATAAAAATTATCCCTGTAAATCTACCGGCAAATAACAAACTGAGAAAGCTATTTAACAGATATGTTCTAAAGATGGATGAAGATGAACTTAGTATTTACTGGAACCAAAGATATTATGAAGGGATTACTCCGCCTCTTGTTTTAAAATCAGAAAAAGCTATGAGAAATTTTCTAAAAAGCGTGAAAGGTTCCATAGGATACCTTACTAAAGAATATTTAGATAAAAGCTTAAAAATTTTATGTATTATCAGGGCAAAAAGATGAAAAAAGTTCTGATTATAGATGATGATGCACATAATAGGTTCTTACTTAAACTGATTCTTCAAAAGGAAAATTTATCTGTTGTAGAAGCAAAAACAGGGAAAGAAGGTATAGAAAAAGTCCTGAAAGAAAATCCAGACCTTATTTTACTTGATGTTATGATGCCTGATATTAATGGCTATGAAGTCTACAAGAAGATAAAAGACAAAAATATTCCTATTATTTTCCTAACAGCTTCAGAAGATAATGAAGAAGACGTAGACTATATTTTAAAACCCATTGATATAAACAGGCTGATAACAAAAATAAAAGAGAAATTAAGATGAGTATCAGAACAAAAATATTATTAGCATTGCTTTTTTTAGGGCTTCTACCTTACGGAATAACAGGATGTTTTATTTTTAGGTATGGTGAAAATCTCCTTAAAGAAAATATAAAAAATCAGCAAATACAAAATATAGAGCTTGTTAAGAAAAATATAGAAGACTACTTTTCTTCCATAAGTAAAAATCTCCTTTTCTGGTCAAAAGCTCAGATTATGGACGATATTGTTACAGGTGATATGGATAAAAGAATACAGATATTTTTAGACCAGATAAAAAGAAACTATAGGATAAAAGGCGATATATTTGTTGTGGATAAGAAAGGTAATGTTATTGCTTCTACCAGAGAAGGAAGTTTCGGAAAAAGTATTTCAAAGTATATAGAAAATAAAAATATTTCTATATCTTTTGATATATATGCGTCTTTTCACAAGGAAAAAATAGGGAAAATAATATACACCTTATCTCCTGAAAATTTGAAATATTTTCTTTTTTCCAGTTCTATAGCATCACTTTCTGTTTTTGACCCTAAAACAAATCAAAATATTGGGTTTATAAAAAATATTCCCCAAAAATATAACTATGAAAATGACAAATACCTTTATATTTTTGAGAAATTCAAAGAAAAACCTTTGAAAAACTGGTTTCTTGTATCTAGGATAAATAAAAATATAGCTTTCTTCCCTTTAAAAAAGGTTGAAAATTTCTTTTTCCTTGTGTTTTTTAGTGGTTTTGGATTAATAGTCTTTCTTGCTTTTTATCTATCAAAAAAGCTTGTAAATCCTATGAAAAAAATTGCTAATACAATGGAAGATGTTGTAAGAACCAAAAACTATTCAAAGAGGTTTTTTTATCATGGAGATGACGAAATAGCCATTTTATCAAAAGCATTTAACTATATGCTTTCAGAAATAGAAAAAGCCCTAAATACTATAAAAGAGGAAAATAGAAAAAGACTTGAACTTTTTAGTAATCTTATTGAAATTTTCAGTAAAATTACAACTTTGCAAAATGAAAAAGAAGTGCTTAATGTTGCTGTTGAGGAACTAAAGAAATTTTTCAGTGATACAAAAGTAAGTTTTTTAGAAAAAGAAAAACCATTTTCAGTAAAAATTGAAACGGAAAAGGTTAAAGGTTATCTTGTTTTTGAAACAAAAAGAAAAATTTCCGAAGAAGAAAAGAAGTTTTTTGTATCAATAGGAAATCTTATAGGTTTACTTATAGAAAAAGTAGAACTTTTGAATAAATCTCAGGAAGCCTCAAAGGCAAAATCAGCGTTTATATCAAATATGTCTCATGAACTGAGGACTCCGTTAAATAGCATAATAGGATTTTCCCAATTTTTAAAAATGGAAGAAAAGGACAAAACTAAAAAGGAAGCATTAAATAGTATAGAAACTTCAGGAAAACATCTCCTTGAAATAATAAATGATATTCTTGAGTATGCAAAAATAGAAGCCGGTGCCGTAAAAATAAATAAAGAAAAATTTAATGTAAAAGAACTATTTGAAGAAATTAAACAGATAATAAAACCTCTATCAGATGGGAAGAATCTTGAGCTTGTTTTTCCGGATAGGAATATTGAAGTCTATACTGATAAAAAACTATTAAAACAGGTTTTGATTAACCTACTTTCTAATGCTGTCAAATTTACAGAGAAAGGAAGTATAAAGGTTTCCGTCTGGACAGAAGGAAATAAAGTGTTTTTTTCTGTAAAGGATACAGGAATAGGTATTAGGGAGGAGGACATTCCAAAAATATTTAAAAATTTTACCCAGCTTGAAAATCCTTTACAGAAGAAATATAAGGGAACAGGTCTTGGACTTGCTATTACCAAGGAATATGTCTATCTGTTAGGTGGAGAAATAAAAGTTAAAAGCGAAGGTATAGGAAAAGGTTCAGAGTTTATTTTTTATATTTCTTAGTTACTTCAAAACTTTACCTGTTTTGATGTAAAAGATATACAGGTCAAGTTCTGCCTGGGTTAGACCCATATCTGCGGCAATTTTTTCAAGGGCTTCCTCGCATTCAAGATAAACTTTTTTGGTTATAGTTTTTCTTGGCTGGACAAGGCCTTTTTCAAACAAAAATCTGGATATATGCCTGTCTATAATAGCAACATCATCAAATCCTATATTTCTTAAAAAATGGCTGGCCTCTTTGTATCCATAACCGTATATGGCTTTTACCAGTTTTTCTCTTGCTTCTTTGCCATTTTTTTCTTTTGCAATCTCAAGTAAAAAATCTTCCTGACTTCTGAGTTTTATAATTCTTTCTGCCCTTTGGGCTGCAAACCTATGTCCTTTTTTTCTGATAATCTCAAATAATTTTTCAAAAGGATACTCTTTAAATCCTTCAATACCTACTTCCTTTTGGATTTTTATTCCCATTACTGCAGAAGAATTAGCAGTCAAAATACAAAAACAAGCCTCTGAGAATATATCAGCCTGGTAAGGTTCAATATCTACAAAAGGTCTAAAATCAAATGTTGTTAGATTTTTTTCTTTCAGGTTTTTAAATTCTGATATTCTTTGATTAACGTATTTTTCTACTTCCTGTTTTGCTTTTTCTATTTCTTCTTTAGCAGGTATCAACTTTCTTCCTGTGCCAGATTGTATCCATTATAGAAGACTCCTTCGTTATCAACAAAAAGATTATGGATTATTTTTTGATTAAGGGCAACTTTTCTGTTATCAAAGATAATAACAAGATTATTCGCATTCCCTATAGTTTCAAATTTAATCTTTTTATTGAATTTTAGTTTTATAGATTGACCTTTTCTTAGTTTTATTACTTTTTCTTTACCGTCTATATAGGCTGTAATCCACACATAATTTTTTGCTTTCAGGTGGATGTTTTTAATATTTTTTATATTTCTATCAGGATTTTTCTGTGGTTTGGCGTTTTCCTCAGGGGTTGAATTTAGAAGGGATAAAAATGATGCAAAATTGTCTTCATCTTTTTCTTTAAATGAAAATGACAGGGCTGTGAATAAAACAAGTATTAATGCTCCAAAAACACCTTTAAAGAATTTAAGAAAGGAACTTTTTGGCTGATATTCTACTATTTCTTCCCTTTCTTTTTTTGGTTCTTCCGGTGAGATTTCCCTTGAAAGCTCCTCATCTATACCAAAATAGTTCAAAAGGACTTTCATCTGGAAATAGGCGTATGGTTCTTTTTTAAGGTAATTTTCATCTTCTTCTAATCTTCTTATGATGTCAACAGGTAGTTTCGTGATTTTGTGAAGGTCTTTTCTGGATAGACCTCTCTTTTCCCTCTCATCTTTGCAAATTTTAGATGCTTGAATGAGGTCAATCAATATTTTAAACCCTAAGTTAGTGATATGAAAAAGTATAACATTAATAATAACTTAAATTCAAACTTTTTTCCTGTAAAGTCTTCTTACCTAACTGTCCGATTGTATGTGCTCCGAATATTCTTATCTGAAGTTTTCCATTTTTTATATCTACTTTATGTTTTATTAATTCATTTTTAATTTTTTCTATATTACATCCGTATGAACCATCCGGTAGAGTATCACTCCAGAAATCTATAAATTCTGTTGCTGTGTCTTCCCCTATATACAGGTTTTGGGATTTCCCGTTTTCATCAAATTTAGTTTTTAACTGCAGTTCAACTTTATCACCTATATTTAGCTGGGTTTCATTTCCTACAACAAAAATTGGATGTGTAAAATTCCTTGGTTTTTCAAGGGGGATTTCTTTTAGAGAAGAGTTTAAGACCCATATCTGTGTATTTGATTTGCTTAAGAAGCATACCCTTTTATCTTCCAACTCTACTATGTCGCTGATTTTTGCTCTAAGTATTCCTTTTATTGAATGGGAACCCCATAAAACCGTGTGGAAAACATGTTGTTTATTAACTTTCATCACAGAAGATATTAAACGCCAGTTCATAAAATCAAAATCTTTTTCTGTGCAGGGTAGCCCCAGTTCTTCTGCAAAGGTTCTTATTTGTTTTATAAAAAGTAGTTCTTCTCTGCTACCTGGAAGTCTTCCTTTACCGAAGCTAACCAGTTCTTCCACAAACTCACCTTTTCTTTGCTGGAATAGGGCAAACATACACCCACAGTAATTCTGGTGGTATAGCTGGCTTTCTTTGGATAGCTTGTTCATCTTTTCAACGCCGCCACCTTTACGGAAATCTATAGCTACAAACTCAAGACCATACTGGGAAGCTACTTTCTCACCTACAGATTTTAAAACCTGAAAATCCTTTTTAGGACTCATCATAAGAACGGTTGTGATTTTATTAAACCCTTTTTCTTTTGCTCTTTGTGCTGTTTTCTCCAGTCTGACATCGTGGCAAACTGTGCATCTTGCTCCTCTTTCTGGTTCATTTTCCAGTCCTTTAACTGCTGTTAACCAGTTCTGGATATCATACTCAGCTTTTTCACAGTTTATTCCAAGCTGATTACATACCCTTTGGGTTTCTACCCATCTAAGTTCGTATTCTTCCTCTGGGTGTATATTAGGGTCGTAGAAATACCCCTCTATATATGAATTTGGAAACTCTTCTTTTATTTTTTGCAGTGCATAAATCGCATCTACTCCGCAGCATATATGAACCAAAATTTTATCCATTTTTTTCTCCTATATATTTGTTTAGTATTTCTTCAATCAGTTTATTTAAGGTTATGCCTTTTTCCTTTGCCTCCTGAACAAGCTTTTCCTTTAGCTCAGAGGATACAGATATACTTAATATATCCTTTTTGCCTAATATTTTCATTATTTTTTGGGGACTTAATCCTGTCTGTTTTGAGATTTTATAAATGGAATATCCCTGGGCGTATAAATCAAATATTTCCTGATAATCCATTTCCTTTTTTTCCGGATAAGGACTCCATTTTAGATTGGAAACTTTGTTGTTTTCTCTATTTCCATCTATATGAACCACATATTTATAATTTTCAGGATTAGGGACAAAATACTGGGCAACAAGCCTGTGAACGTATAAAACTTTTCTTTTCCCTTTATTACTGAGCTGAACTTGCAAAAAACCCTGTTTATTTTTAAATGGCTTTATCCGGAATTCTTTATACTTTTCAGGTAAAAGCCCATATTTCAGGCCTTTGTAGACATAACCTTTGTTGCTAACGGCGTAATTTTCAAAGCCATCTATTTTTTTCAGGATTTCATCCCCAAACTGATAGATTATTTCACTCATTTTCACCTCTATTTTGCAATATTTAAATTTTGTATATTGCAATAATAAATATAATAGACATTATATTTGCAGTAAAGGGTTATTTAGAATAAATTTTCCTATCCTATGGAAATTTATATAGAAAGGTGAAAGATTTTATGGGATTTTTCTCTGTGATAAAATAGAAACGTTATGATAAATAATAATTACCAAGCATTACCTTCCCATTTGGATAAAATCAACCTTATCAATAAAGGTGCATTTTATACCTCCCCTATTTATGTTGATACGGTTTGGGATTTTATAGAACCATATATTGATAAAGAAACAGTTGTCTTTGACCCTGCTTGTGGTTATGGAGTTTTTTTATCAAAAGAAACAAAGGCAAAGAAAATCGGTAATGATATAGACTCTAAAGCATTAGAAATTGCAAAGAATAATACAAAAGATGTTGCTTACTATAACTATAATTTTTTAGAGGTTTTCAATAGAACTGCTTATGGTATAGATGAAGAAAAAAAATTAATTGTCATAGGTAATCCACCCTATAACGATATTACCTCCCAAGCTAAGAAAAGACTAAAAAAATTAAATTTTGGAGTGAATGAGAAACTTAAGACTAGGGACATAGGTATATCTTTTTTGAGAGCATTTGATTACCTAAAAGCAGATTATATTTGTGTCCTTCATCCTTTGTCTTATTTAATTAAAAAGGCAAATTTCAACTTGTTAAAAAATTTTAGAGAAAACTATATAATAGTAGATAGTTTAATAATTAGTAGTAAATACTTTAATCAGACTTCAAAATCTTCTGAATTCCCTATTGTAATCGCCTTGTATAAAAGAAAAGAAAATAATGGAATGGATTATGAATATATAAAGAATTTCAATTTTAAGACTATTGAAGGTAAAACTTTCAAACTTAGTGATTTTGAGTATATAGGAGATTTTATAAATAAATACCCTAAGAAAAATATAAAAATTAAAGAAGGAGATATACTTTTTTATACATTAAGGGATATAAATGCATTGAAAAGGAATAAAACATTTATAGAAAAACCTATTGCAAATGCAGTTAAAGTAGATATAGATAAACTGGATTATTACATTTATGTTGATATTTTCAAGGATTTTATAAGACATGTTCCCTATTACTTTGGCAATTTAGATATTTTAATTGATACACAATTATTCAGGAGATATAAAGACTACTTTATAAGCTATGCATTAAAAAAATATCCATTTTTAAAAAAGCATTATTCTAATTCCAAAATTCATCCTAAAGATGAAACTTTTATCTTAAAATATTTCAAGGAGTTATTAAAAGGCCATTTTATTCCTATAAAGGAGAAAAAATGAAAATATCTTCTGTTGATTATAGGAACCAAAAAATTATTATAGAAATTCCTTTAACCCAACCTACAGGAAAGATACGAATTAAAGAAAGGCAAAGCTATACAGATTTTGGTGTTCCTGTAGCCACAAGGCAAAAAGTTTTTAATCCTAATATGTATGTTGAGTGGCAAATTGGATACGATGCAGAACTAAATTCAAGTAAGGCAGATTTTTCAAGATTAAAAGATAGAAATGACTTAACCTTCAAAGCATACAATGGGAAGAAAAAAGTCTTATACGAGTTGAGCGAGTATTTATATTATTTTTATGAAATGGGTGTAATTTCCAAACAAGATATAGATACTTTGGAGATAAAAATCAAAAATATCCCTGAAAGTAAATTAATAGAAAACAGCTATAAAATATATAAGTCCAATCCTATTCGTAAAACTTTTAATGAAATGGAATTTTTAGAAAGTGAAATTAAATATCCTCATTTAATATATGATTTTGATAATGGCTTTTTTATAATTGCCGAAATTACCATAAGAGAAAAACAAAAGGCAATAGGCATACAACCGATGGTCTATATTTGTTTTCCTGTCTCTTACTTAAAAGACCAAAATGGAAACAGCATAATTGGGAGAAAAGCAGAAAAAAATGAAAAAGTTTACTTTGAACTTGATAAAGATAAAGCTTTCGTTATTATAGATAGTTTTAAAATTTTTGGAATGCTTTCTAAAAATCACAAGCATGACATTTTAGAGATTTTAAAGGTTATAAAGTAGTATCATAAAATATCATGATTAGATTATTTATTAGAGAAGAACAAACTATAAGGATTGAAAGCATAGAAGACCTTTCAAGAAAGTGTAAACATCCTGAAAAGGTTCTGTGGATTGATATGATTTCTCCTACTGACGAGGAAATAGAATGGGTATCAAAGGAGTTTGAGGTTGAATTTCCATCCAAACAGGAAATCACAGAGATAGAAATCAGTTCCAGATATTTTGAGGATGAAGAAAGCATAACAATCAATGCCTATTATCTGATAACCAGTGAAGGAGAAACCCCTTTCAATGAAACTGTAACATTTATCCTGAAAAAACACCATCTGATAACAGTTAGATACAGGGAGCTTAAAACTTTCAAAGAGCTTGTTAAAAAGCTTATGATGAACCCAAGTGCCTACGAAGATGGTTATTACATATTTGCAGGACTGCTTGAAATTAGGATAGATACAGATGCGGACACTCTTGAGTTCATAACCAGAGAGATAAGCAAACTTAGTAAGATTATCTTTACAGGAATTGATATAACAGAAGAAATCCTTGAGTCTATCTCTTATTTTGAAGAAATGAATATGACAATCAGGGAAAACCTGATTGATAAACAGAGAATATTATCCTCGTTGCTCAAATCTTACAAAGTTCCCCGTGAGGTAAGGGAAGAATTAAGGATAATGATAAAAGATGTTAATTCATTGATTGAATACACTACCTTTAATTTTGAAAGACTTGATTACCTGCAAAACACATTTTTAGGGTTACTTAATATCCAGCAGAACCAGGTTATAAAAATATTCACAATTATGTCTGTTATATTCCTGCCTCCTACACTGATAGCAAGTATTTATGGTATGAACTTTCAACATATGCCTGAACTTGCATGGAAATATGGTTATCCTTTTGCATTGCTTCTTATGATAATTTCAGCATTAATTCCACTTTATATCTTTAAAAGAAAAGGCTGGCTATAACTTTTATGAGATAAACCATTAGCAAAACGAAGATAAATCTGCTAAATTAACAATATGTTCAAAAAATTAGTGGCGATTATCTTGCTAATAGGGTTTTCCTTTAATGTTTTTCATGAGTTTGTTTTTTATAAAATAGATCCATGTATGCAAAAAGTAGAAAGTCTAAAATCCTTCTATGACACACATAAGAATAAAGACCCATTATGCGATATTCACCAAAATTTGCATCTGAAATATTTATTTGTTGAAAATTTTGAAATTAAAGAAATAGAATTTCCAGAAAAACCATTTTTTATCCTTCCAAATTTAAATCCACAAGAGTCTCCCCAAGAAATCTTTAAACCTCCAACCCTTTCTTAATCAAAATTTTTACGGCCTTATTCTGTCTTTTTTCAAAACCATTTTAGGAGGTTTAGTATGTTTTCCAGATTTTATGTTGTATTCCTATTAATAATTAGTTTTAGCTATGCTGCAACCTATGAGGATATTTTGCTGCAAGCCTTTAAAAACAGTCCATATCTAAAAAGCTATGAATATCAGAAAAAAGCTTATGATGGTAAAATCCTTTCTGCCAAAAGGACATATAATCCTGAGATTGATATTGAGTTTGGTAGACTTGTTTCCCAAACAGAAAGCGGTTTTGCTCTAACATCATTTTCCTTGAGTCAGCAACTTAGACTATGGGGAGAAAAAGATTTTGCCATAAAATCGGCAGTTCTCCAGAAAAAAGCACAGGAATATTTTTTCCAGCAACAGAAAAATATTCTCGCCGGTCAAATATACCAGATTTTTTATGAAATTCTGTTTTTAGACCAGCAGATAAAAATAAAACAAAAAGAACTTGAGAACCTGCAAAAGCTTTATTCTTTTATAAAAGAAAAATATGACCTTGGAGATGCACTGTTAATAGATGTTTTGCGGACAGAAAAAGATATTTCCCTTATCCAGCTTGAAATACAGAAACTAAAATCAGAAAAACATGCCAGAGAAAGTTATCTGTTTGCAATTGCAGGAATAAACCCACAAAAAATAGAAGGAGACCTGTATCAGCTTAGGTCTTTGAAAGATATATCCATAAGTAAGCTTCCTTTAATAAGCTACTACAAACTTTTGATTAAATCTTATGATGAAGAGATAAAAAGGCAAAAAGTCCTTGCAAAACCTCAAATATCAATCGGTTTAGTAGCAGAAGAAGATGCAGAAGAACTTGGCAAATATGAGTTTGGGATAGGAATATCCTTTTCTATTCCTGTTTTTTACAGAAATCAGGGAGAAATAATTTCTGCTGTAAACAGAAAAAAGCAGCTTATAGCAAAAGAAAAACAGTATAAACTCCAGTATCAAGCACAGATAAAAAGCATTTCAGGTCAGTATAAAGTTTTAACAGACCAGATTAAAAAGCTTGATAGCACTGCCATAGACAAGATTAAACAAAGCTTACAGCTTGCCTTATCAGGATACAAAGAAGGAACAATCACATACCTTGATCTGTCTTCAATCAGAAAACAGTATTATCAGACCCTTTTATACAAAGCGCAGCTTTATTACCAGCTACACAAACTTTATGGAGAATTTATAAAAATTGGAGGTATTAGATAATGAGAGGATTAATATTATTTCTTCTTATATTTGGTTTAGCCTTTGCTGAAGAGGAAAATATAGTATCTGAAAGTAATGAAATTCCACCAAAAATCCAGAAGGTTCTAGGAATAAAGACCACTGCTGTTCACGAAAAAGCTATAGATTTAATCAAAAAATATCCTGCCATAGTAAAAGAGGATTTAACTCTTGTTCAAAAGATTTATTCCCCTGTTGATGGAATAGTAAAAAAGCTTTTGGTAAAAAAGGGGGATACAGTTAAAAAAGGACAGATTCTTGCCTATGTTTACTCTCCGGAAATAGCTAAAATCACAACCCAGATAAATCAGGCCAGAGTCAAGTATGAAACCCTGAAAAAGCTGTATGAAAAGGAAAAGCAGCTATACGACAAAAAGCTTATAACATATACCCGATTTTATAGCTCAAAAATTAATTATGAAAATGCAAAGGCAAATCTAAAGGCATTACAAGACAGCCTCAGAGTTTACGGAGAGGTTAGCGACGGTTTCCTCATTCTCAGGTCAAAAATAAATGGCTATATAACCGACCAGAATGTGGTTCTTGGAGATAGTGTTGATATAGATAAAATGCTTTTCAGGATTTATTCAGATAAAAGATTATGGGTAATCGCAGCAGTTCCTGTGGAAGATACACCTTTTATAAAGAAAGGAGCTAAGGCACAGGTTATATCCCAAATAGGAAAAATTTCTGGAATTGTTGATTATGTAAGTAAACAGGTTGACCCTGAAACGAAAATGGTAAATGTCAGAATAATAGCAGATAATCATAACCATATTCTAAAGCCAAATATGTATGTTGATGTAAAAATTCCCTTAAGAAAAATCAAAGGACTGTTTGTTCCTGCCTCTGCTGTTGTTGAAAATGAAGGGAAGCACTTTGTTTTTGTGGAATATAAAGAAAACAACTTTAAACCTGTTGAAGTTAGGATAGGAGAAAGGATAAATGGCTACTATCAGATTTTGTCAGGTTTACAGGAAGGTCAAAAAATAGTTGTTCAAGGTGCGATACATCTAAAATCTAAATTCTTCGGAGAAGCAGAGGAGTAGTTATGAGTGTTTTTCTTTCTTTTCCAGCCAGTTTACTAATTTGGGCATCCATAATGGAAGGGTTGCAAAAATCAAGGCCATTAAAACCAGCGCTAAAAGTATGGAAAATAACATGCTATCCATTTTCTTCTCCTTTTTTCCAAATGGTTATAGTAATTAAAAATAGTCCAATAAACAAAGCAGTCAAAAATAAAAAAGTTCCGAGAACCAAAAAATTTTCTTTATCATTGGGAGAAGAGTTTTTCACATATCCTTTTAATAAATTACCTAAGTATGTAAGAACAAGTATAAATAAAACTCCAAATCCTCTTCTTATTTCTTTAAGTTCTTCATATTTAAAGTTTTTCATAAAAAGTATTTTAACACTTTTGGAGGTTAAAAATGATAGGTTTAATACTTAAGTATAGATTGATAGTCCTATTTTTGTTAATAGGGGCTTTAGCCTATGGATATTATGCATTTAAAACAATTCCCGTTGATACATTTCCAGACCCAACGCCGACGCAGGTGAATATATTCACAGAAGCTCCAGGATACTCGGCAGAGGAAGTGGAAGCACTGATAACCAAAAAAATAGAAACTGTGATGAGTGGAATTAAGGATGTAGAAAAGGTTAGAAGTGTCAGCATAGCAGGACTGTCTTATGTAGCGATATTTTTCAAAGATGGAACAGATATTTATTTTGATAGGCGACTTGTTATGGAAAAACTACCTGAGGCTCAATCTAAATTACCTGAAGGGATTACCCCAATAATGGGGCCAAACTCTTCTGGTCTTGGAAATGTTTTGCTGTATGCACTTGTAGACAACTCAGGGAAATACTCATTAACAGACCTTAAAACCATTCAGGAATGGACTATAAGACCACTTCTAAAATCAATCAATGGTGTTGAAGACATTGTTCAATGGGGACCAGACAAGGCATTCATTGTTTATCCAGATTTAGAAAAACTTCTTAAATATAAGCTAACTATTGATGATATTTTTACGGCAATTGATAAAAATGGAGGCTTGGCTGGCGGAGGATACACAAAAACAGCAGAAGGAGATTTGGTCATAAGGGCAGTTGGTAGTATTACATCTATTAAGGATATACAAAATATTCCTGTAAAAGTAGTTAATGGACAGGTTGTCAGAATAAAAGATGTGGCGATTGTTAAGGAAGATGAGGTGCCCCAAAGGAGAGGTGCATTTACCCTTAACGGAAGGGAAGTTCAAGGGAATATAGTTCTCAAAAGGATAGGAACAAACACACAGGAAATAGTTGAAAAGCTTAGAAAAGAGATAAAAAGAATAAATGAAGAAGTTCTACCTGAAGGCGTCCAGATAAAGCTCTTATACGACCAGTCTTATCTTACAGAAAAGGCGTTATTCACCATAGAAAAGGCACTGATTGAAGGTATTGTTCTGGTATCTATTGCGATGGTTATATTTCTTGGAAATATCAGAGCAGCTGTTCTGGTTATCCTGTCTATTCCTTTTACATTGCTTATTTCATTTATCCTTATGAAACAGTTTGGTCTTACTGCAAATCTTATGTCCCTTGGTGGTCTTGCGATTGGACTTGGTCTGTTTGCAGATGCAACAGTTGTTGTTATTGAAAATATTTTCAGGCATTTAAGCCATAATGAAGAAGGAGACAAAAGGTTCAAATTAGAGGTTATAAAGCTTTCTGTTCAGGAGATTATCAGACCTGTCGTTTTTGCTATTTTAATTATAATTGTTGTTTTCCTGCCTATTTTTAGTTTTGAATCTGTTGAAGGTAAATATTTTAAGCCCCTTGCATTAACAATAATCTTTGCCCTTATATCTTCTTTGATTATTGCTTTAGTTGCTATGCCTGTGCTTGCTTATTTTGGATTAAAAGGTGGTTCTGAGAAAAATATAGTAATGGATTTTATTGAGAAGGTTTATCACAAAGTTTTAAGATTTGCCTTTAAGATAGGAGCTATTTTATTTATTGCTACAGCAGTTGTATTTGGCGGCAGCCTTTATCTGCTTAGCAAGATAGGAACAGAGTTTACCCCTGAACTTGATGAAGGGGCTGTTTTACTGGAAGTTTATTTAGATCCGAATATCTCATTAGACCAATCAGAAAAAGTAGCCAGATACATAGAAAATCAGGCAAAGTCTTTTAGCATAGTCCAAAAGGTTTTTACAACAATTGGTAGAGCAGAAAAAGGAGAAGTTCAGGATGTTAACTATATGGAAACATGGATACTTCTTAAACCTTATAATCAGTGGAAAGAGTTTTCCTCAAAGGAAGAGTTTAAAGAAGCCTTAAGGGAAAAATTAAAAGACCTGCCAGTTGCAGGGATTATATTTACCCAGCCTATAGCAATGAGGATAGAAGAGCTGCTATCTGGAGTAAAAGCAACAGTGGCTATAAAAATATTTGGAGATGATTTAAAAAAAATAAATGAAATAGCCTATAAGGTGGAAGAAATTGCAAAAAATACCAAAGGGGCTGTAGATGTTGAAACAGAGGCACAGACAGGGAAATTACAGCTCCAGATAGTTCCTAAAAGGGAAATTCTTTATAAATATGGTTTACATATAGGAGATATTCTTTCCCTCGTTGGAAAATACATGGCAGGTGCAGAAGTAAATGAGTATAGGGACGGGCTTATAAGCTATCCTATCTTTGTAAAAATTTCAGGAAAGGATTTAAGCGATATAGAAAAAATCAAGAATATACCCGTTTACAAAAAAGAAGATGGGACACTTCTATATCTAAAGGACATAGCAGATGTAAAAGTGGTAGAAGGATTTTTCAAAATAAGACATGAAAATGGATTAAGATATGCCCTTGTCCAGTTAAATATAGAAGGAAGAGATTTAGGAGGATTTATAAAAGAATTAAGGGAGAAACTCCACAAAGAAATAAAACTACCTGAAGGCTATTTTATCCGCTTTGCAGGTCAGTTTGAAAATCAGGAAAGGGCAATGAAAAAACTGGCGATAATTGTTCCTGTGGCAATAGCACTTATATTCCTGCTGCTTTTTATAAACTACAACTCAATAAGAGACGCATTTTTGATAATGCTTAATGTTCCTTTTGCCACAATCGGAGGAATTCTGGCACTTTATATATCAGGCTTTAATCTGTCTGTTCCTGCATCTATTGGATTTATTGCTGTCTTCGGTATAGCAACCCTAAACGGTGTGGTTCTGGTTTCATATATAAGGCAGGTATTAGACGAAGGAAAGGATATAGATACCGCCATACAAAAGGCTACAACATTAAGGCTTAGACCTATTCTCATAACAGCTACAGCAGCATCTTTAGGTCTTGTGCCTATTTTGTTTACAAATGATATCGGTTCAGAAATCCAAAAACCGATTGCTGTTGTGGTTATTGGTGGAATATTCAGTTCCACATTTTTGACACTAATACTGCTGCCTGTTGTTTATAGATTTGTCTACAAAAGATTTAGCTAAAATTTAGGGAACCGTAATGGTTCCCTTTATCCTTGTCAAGAAGGATAAAATATTGTATTTTTATCCCTGTTTAGAGGGATAAAATGAAGGAACTTTTTAAAAAATTAATAACTGACTTTATGGAAAGGGATTTAGAGGTATTAAGGAGAGATTATAATATTCCCCTTAATACAAAAAAAATAGTTTCTTTAATTGGAGTAAGAAGAAGTGGGAAAACATATATATTATTTGACTTAATAAATAAACTTAGAGAAAAAGGACTAAAGGAAAACATTATCTATGTAAACTTTGAAGATGATAGATTGATTGGTATTACCTATAAAAACCTTGATGAACTAATAGAGGCTTATTTTGAGCTTTTTCCACAAAAAAGAGATGAAAAAATATACATTTTTTTAGATGAAGTCCAGGAAGTTGAATACTGGGAGAAGTTTGTAAGAAGAATTTACGACTCGTTGAACACCCAAATATATATAACAGGTTCTTCTTCAAAACTACTATCAAAAGAGATAGCAACTTCTTTAAGGGGAAGGACGATTAGTTATGAAATCTTTCCTCTTAGCTTTAAAGAATTTTTGGATTTTAAGAATATAGAGTGTAATCTGTATTCTTCAAAAAGTTTATCCTTTATAAAAAGTGCATTTAATGAATATCTTATAAAAGGTGGTTTTCCTGAGGTTGTTTTGGAAGAAAACGAGGATATCCAGATTAGAATTCTCAGGGATTATGTCGATTTAGTAGTCTATAGAGATATTATAGAGAGATACCATGTTAAAAATCTTTCCTTATTAAAGCTACTAATTAAGTATATATTTTCAAATCCGGCTACTCTGATAAGTTTCAATAAACTATATAATGATTTCAAATCAATGGGTTATAAGCTATCTAAAGATACACTGTTTGAGTATTTTGAGTATCTAAATGATGCTTATGTAGCATTTACAACAGCAGTATTTAAAAGTTCTGTAAAAGAAGAAGCAAGGAACCCTAAAAAAGTATTTATTGTAGATAATGGATTCAATTATATATTCAACACTTCATTTTCTCCGGATTTCTCTAAATTATATGAAAATCTGGTTTTTATAAATTTAAGAAGGAAGTATAAAGAGATTTATTACTTTAAACAAAAAAAAGAGGTTGATTTTTACGTTCCTCAAGAAAAACTTCTTATAAATGTAAGTTATGATATATCCAGTAAAGAAACTTTAAAAAGAGAATTAACTGCCTTAGAAGAAGGTATGAAGTATTTCGGAATAAAAGAGTCATATTTGATAACATCTGAGAAAGAAGAAACAATTACTACTAATTCTTTAAAAATTCATCTGACACCATTATGGAAATGGTTAGTCAGTAAATCTTGACTTTTTTGTCTCAGATTTTAAAATAAAACACAGAAGATTTGATATTTTTCAAAGGCTTTCCAGACAGGGCAAATAAATCAAGGAGCGAGCTAATGGCAGAGGCTACAAAACCTGTTGACACACCTGTTGAAGAAGAGATTACCACCGAAGAAACAGCCAAAAAGTCCCTGTCTAAATATTACACTTATGAAGATTACTTGATTAACAGAAAAGTTACTATTCTATATGGAATAACATTCTTCTTTATATTTTTATCAGCTGTAGTCTCTGAAATACTATCCCTTGTTTTTGATGAAGGTCTCCTTAGTCCAGTTCAGGTGGTTTTCCATAGCTGCGCTTTTGTTGGTTATGTGACAACTTTCTATTATGTTTATAAAAAACAAGATTACATAGAAAAGAAAAACACGGAAATTTTTGAAAAACAGGAAAAGATAGATAAAGAGGAACTCAAAAGATTTCAATAAGTAGAAAAATTTTTCATACTGCCGATAATATCTATATAAAACCCTGAAAATTGAGGTAATGAAATGTCTTCTCTATTTTTTTCTCTGTCTATTGCAGGACAATCACTCCTTACCCATAAGAGAGCAATGGATAATGTAAATAAAAATATGACCAATATGTATTCTGAAGGATATTCAAGAAGGGTAAATCATCTTGCTGACTTGCCTGCAAGCAGTGTTTATCTGAAAAAAATAGAAAGGATTTTTGATAAATCTCTTTTCGGTAGATATATTGCCACAAACAATCAAAAAGCCGGATACGAGAACTATCAGGATATCCTTCAGCAGATTGAGGATATATACAATGATATTCATGATTCGGGACTTGCAAGTGAACTAAACGATTTTTTTAATTCCTTTAATGATGTTGCAGTTAATCCAGATGATCTTGCGGCAAGATACTCAGTAATGTCAAAGGCACAGGCACTTGTAGGCAGAATTAGAAATAGCTATGAAACATTGCAAAATATAAAAGAAAAAACTTCACTTTCAATAAAGGACAGTATCGGAAAATTAAATGACCTGTTAAATCAGCTTGCTTATGTAAATAAAAACATAAAGTTCTATTTCCACGATGAAGTCAGGCTAAATGAGTTTTTAGATGAAAGGGACAGACTTGTAAAAGAAATATCCTCATTAATTGATGTTAAAACAAGAATAAATGATGATAATACCGTTGACCTTTTTACAGCTAAGGGCTTTGACCTTCTGGTGTTTGACCAGGCGGCAAAGGTAACCTATGACACAGATGAAAATAACAACCCTGTGGTTAGAGTTAGAGGAAATAATATCTCAGATATTCTTGGAAATGGGAAAATAGGCGGTTATATGAAAGGAATTAAAAAAGTTAATGAAGCCATAAATCAGCTAAATGACTTTACAGCAACACTTGCCCTTGTGGTTAATAAGCAACACAGACAAGGATATGACCTGAACGGAAACAATAATATAGATTTCTTTGGAATTGACCCTGAAAGTTCAGAAACAAATATAAATGCAGGAAATATTATTCTTAATATAACAGACCCAAAGCAGATAGCAGCTGCATCTGACCCTGCTTATACAAACTCTGATAATACAAATATTAAAAAAATAATAAAACTAAAAGATGATATAAACGGGGTATTAACAGCTTCCGAAGAAACTGACCTTTTATCCGATGGTTCAATTACCATTGGAGGAATTACATACACCCTTAATAATGTAAACAACTACAATTTGATAAAAGAAAAATCCTTCCATGAGTTTTATGGTTCAGAAATGGTTACTCCTATCTCAACGGAGCTTTCCCATGTTAAAAACTTAACTGATGACAGTAGTTTTATGCTTAATGCTATAGACCAAAAGATAAAGGAAAAATCCGGGGTTAATATAGATGAAGAACTGATTAATCTGACAAAACTTCAAAGGGCATATGAAGCATCTGCCCGTATAATAAATGTTACAGATGAGCTATTGCAAACAGTGTTGAACCTTGTTAAGTAGTTATTAAAAAATAAATTATAATTACCGATAATAAACTCAAATTTTGAAACAAAATAGGTGAGGAAGATGAGAATTCCTGATATATCTTTCTTTGATACATTTATTAAATATGACAGGATAAGGGAAAAGGATATAGAGAAATATACAAGACAACTTGCATCAGGAAAGAAAATCCTTTCTCCGTCCGATAATACTGTAGATAATGTCAGGTCATTAAGATTTAAAAAACTTATTGAGAATATAGATACTTACAACAGGAATATTGACAGGGTTAAAACACAGCTTGATGTGGCAGAGAGCACCCTTGCTAATATAATAGAGGCGGCAAGGGAAACCAAAGTAGAAATAATAAGACTTCATAATATAGGTGTTCTTGATGCTGATGATGCTGAAATTCTCAGGGATTTCTTTAAATCAATGAGAGATTATATACTTAATCAAGCTAATGTTCAGGTTGGAGATACGAGATTATTCGGTGGTGTGAAATCCCAGACAGACCCATTTGCTTCTGATGGTAGTTATGTGGGAGAACTTGTTGAAACTACGGTTCCTGTATCAAAGGGAGTTGAACTTAATACAACATTTAATGGTAAGGAATATCTGGGAGTTAATGAAACCAGTAATAAAATGCTTCTTGTAGAAGTAATTGATAAGATTATAGACATAATAGATTCAGGAGATTTATCAAGATTAGATAATCCTGCAGATTATATAAATGTTCAGATAGATGGACATTCTTATGGAAATGTATCTGTGATAGAAGCTTTTGATATAGGAATGAAAGAAATTCTTCAACATAGGTCAATGTTGGGTGAACAAGTCAGGATAGCTGATAATCTTAAACAGCAAAATGAAACCCTTAGGGTGAACTTTTCTGAGCTTGTTTCTAAACTTGAAGATGCAGATTATGCAGGAACCATTTCTGAGCTTGAAAAGGCTAAAACTGCATATGAAGCAACTATTGCTTCAATAATGCAAAATAAGGATTTAAGTCTGTTGAAATTCTACAAATAATTAGCGGTATTTTTTCATATTCATCTTTTTTTCAATAGCTGAGATGATATTTTTTTGTTTTTCTGCTGCTATTTTTTCTATCTGGTTTATTTTCTGGACTATTTCTTTTGCTTCTTCAGGGGATAGATCGGAAACATCTATCCCCTGAAGTTGTTTCGAGAGCTGTTGGATTTTTTTGTAATCATCATTTTCAAGTGCCAGAAATATCTGGTCAAATAAATGTTTTAAATCTATGATATTCCCTCCCAACCTTCTCTCAGTTTTTCTAAGATTTCCACAATGTCTTGTAGAAGCTGTGTATCATTTCTGGCATGGGCTTCAAGGATTTTACCGTAAGAAAATTCATAAAGTTCTCTTAAGTTCTTGGCAATTTCCCCGCCTTTTTCCATATCAAGAGAAGAGTTCAGAGCAAGGATTATTTCTGTAGCCCTGTTAATATTATTTACTTTTGATTTAATATCGTTATTTTTGATATCTTCTATAGCTGCCTTTAAACAGGCAATTGCTTTATCATAAAGCATAACAACCTGTTTAACCGGAGATGCAGTCGATATATCTGTTTTCAGGTAAACGTCATATGGGTTTGTCATCGTTCAACTCCTATTGTTGATTTGGATTTAATAGAGAAACATTACCAAAAGTAGCAGTTATTCTTTGTCTTATATCCTGCATTTGCGCTATAAGCTGTTGCAGTGCTACAAATTGCATTTTTAATGATTTTATTTCTTCATCAATTCTTTTTTTCTGCAGTTCTATGGATTCTTCAATACTCTGTATCTGTTTATCGTAACTTTTTTGTTTGAGTTTAATAGGGCTATCTGAACCGGTGATATATAGAAGAAAATCATACATATTGTCTTTAAGCTGGGAAATTTTATTTTTTACAGTGTCTTCATCTGTATATAGCATATCTTTTAGTTTTGTGCTGTCTATGGATATATGGCCAGTGTCTTTATCAACACTTAGAATACCAAGTTCAAATAAAGGGTCAAATCTGTTAAAGATTCCAGACCTTACAGATTGTAGAGTTGATATTTCATCGGATAGTAGTCCATTTTCTCCTGTATTATTTTTGATAAAATCCACTAACTCGTTATATTTATCAATCATTTTTTGAAAGTCATTCATAAAAGGTTCAAAATCCTGTTGGATATTTATGTTTACAGGAGAAGAAGATGTGGATTTTACATTTATTGTTAGTCCTGCAATAACATTTTCAAAGGAGTTGTCTGCACTTTCTATAGTTTGGCCATATATACTGATCTGGGCATTTTGGGCAGTTTGTGCATGATAGAAGTTTCCTAATGTTGAGGATAGGTTTCCTGAATCAGATATACTTACCGTATTATCACTTCCTGTGTCTTTGCCTTGTATAAGAAGTCTGTATTGGGAACCATCATAGAATATTGAAGCAGATATATTCATATCATTGTCTGCAGCAGTTGAGTTTATCTGTGAAACTATATCTTTAAGGGACATTGTGTTGTCGTAAGAAATATTTATTGTATTGCCCTGATAGATAATACTGAGAGTTCCGGAAGTGAGAGAAGATATGGCAGCATTTTGGTCAGATACACCTCCATTGGTAAGCCATACATCATTTTTGGCAAGCTGATTTACCTGAACGTCTATAGTTGAAGGTATAAGCTTAGTATCATCTGTTACTATTACATCTATGATGTTGTCATCTGAAACGCTAACTTTTTTCTTATCAAGTTCAAAAAGGTCTGTTACTTTATTAAAATAGTTTTTAAAGTCATTAACTATTTTTGCGTAATCTGATAAGGCAGATTTCTTTTGTTTTATCTGGTTTTCTCTTGATTGAAGTAGATATATCTGCTGGCTTTTTAGTGCTTTTATGCTATCTAAAATCTGTTGATAATCAAATCCACCTGTAAGATTACTTAAATAAATTTCGCCGGCCATGATTTAAACCTCTTTTTTGATTAAAAGCCCTACCAGTTCATCTATCCTTTTGGCAAGTTCAAGGACATATTCAGGAGGAATCTGCCTTATGACTTTATTTGTTTGTTTATCCATTATTTTAATTACAGGTTCATGAAGGTCTTTGTCTATCTCTATTTTTAAATACTTGTTCATATAATCAAATTTTTCTTTTATATCTTTGAATAAGTCTTCTAATTGCTTTTTATCCAGTTTTTGTAAACTATTCTTTAGTTCTTCTTGTTGTTGTTTGGTAACTTGTTCAGCGGGAGAATTATTTATTTCTTTCGCTCGAGTTCGATCTAAAGTCTGACCTTCCACAAGGGACTTATCCATAACATTATTAACATTTTTGATATCCATGGCTTTTCCCCGTATTTAGTTTTTTCTTTATAAATACCTGCACATTGGCAGATATTTATAAAGAAGGGGAGAAAAACTCCCCCTCTATTAAAGATATTATCTGAGTAATTGTAAAACAAGTTGAGGAAGTTGATTTGCTTGTGCAAGCATAGCTGTACCAGATTGCATGAGTATTTGATTTCTTGTGAATTCAGACATTTCTTTAGCAAAGTCAACGTTTCTAATACGAGATTCAGCTTCAGAAACATTAACTCTTTGTGTGTTGTTGTTATTAATAATTTTTTCAAGTTCAATCTGATAAGAACCAAATTTAGCAGCAAGGTTGTCAACTGCTTTGATAAGGTCATCAACTACTTTTACAGAAGCATTAGCTTTTGTTTGTGTTGTAACATCAATTGTATAAGTTGTGCTACCAATTACAACGCTAGATGCTTGTGTGGCAGATGTTCCTGCAGTTGCTCCTGCTTTATCTCCAGTAATTTTTAATTCTTGGTCTTTTCTTCCACCATAGTGAATTGTAAAACTTACTACTGCCCCAGAAGAGAATAAGTTAACCCCATTGAATTCTGTATCTTTGAAAATTTTACTGATAGTATCTACAAGATTATTGATATCCTGTTGAATTTGCTGCCTTGCAGTTGAATCATTTGAATCGTTAGCTGCCTGAATTGTTTTAGCTTTAATGTCGTTTAGGATGTTGTAAACTTCAGAGAGGGAACCCTGTGCAATTTGGGCGATACTTACACCATCAGCAGCATTTCTTGTTCCTTGTTCAAGTGATACTACATAGGTTTTTAGCTGATCTGCAATGTAGAGACCTGCTGCATCATCGGCAGCTCTGTTAATTCTGTAACCTGTAGCCAACCTTTCAAGTGATTTGTTCATATTATGTTCAGTTCTTAATAGGTTGGCATGAGTAAAGTCTGCCTGAAAGTTGTAGTTAATTCTCAGTGCCATGACTGATTACCTCCGATTTTGTTTTTGTTGAGTTTTATTATCGGAGGTGGTTTTTAATTTTTTAGTAAGATTATTAATTTCCTCATCAAATTTTTTAAGTTCTTCTTTCAAATTAAGATTTATCAAGCATTCCCGTATTTTAGGAATTATATTAAGATCTTTTGTTTTTCGAAAATATGTTATTAAATCTTTAAAAGCAGTTTCATATTTTCCTTTTTCTAAGGCTTCTTTGCCTGAAAAATAATATAGCAAACTATTTTGAGGATCTACTTTTTGTAGTCTTTTAATAATTTTATTCTTTATATTTATATATCCCATATGTTCTGCATATAATAAAGCAAAGGATAATGCTTTTGGAGAGTTATTATATAGATTTACAAATTTATTTAAAAATTTAGAGATATCTTGGTTTAATTCCTTGGCTGTAGTTACTATTAGGATTCCTAAATACTCTCCTTTTCTTTTCTTCCATAGGTCTATCAATTTTCCTAAGTTATATTGGTCAGATTTTTTTACGGTTTCAGGAATTATATTCTCAATGTAATAAGGAAGATTTAATAATTTATCTGATACAAATGAATGCCCTTTTGACAATATAAAAGGATTTTTAAGATGTTGATCTGTTAACGTTATAAATTTGAGGAAAGATTCCACAGCTCTATTGTAGTTTTTTAGTTCTAAATATGTTTTACCCTCGAGGAATACAATATCCAAATAATCTGTGAAAATATTTTGAGCTTCTTTGACTTTTTTAAGAGCTTCATCATATCTTTCTTCTTTTAAAAGGGCTTCTATCAAATAAACATATACATAAATATCAAAAAATCGGGTTTCGTCTGTGATTTCATTTATAAATTTCGTAGCATACTTTATAACCTGTTTAGTATATTTAGCATCATAGGAAGATAGAACTGCGTAAGATTGCACTAAATAAAAAAGTTTTATATGGTATTGTTTAGAACTTTTGTCTAATTCTTTTAGTTCTTGCCTTAATAACTTTATATTACGCAAAGCTTTTTTTCTTAAAACAGCAGAATCTTGGAAACCGTAATGCTTTACAAAAACAGGTATTCCATAGCTTTCTGAAACATTCAATGTTTCATGAACTTTTCCTATCCACTTCACTTTGGGATTGTTCCGATGTATAAAAGTATTAGAGGAAATACCTGCACTTTCTAAGTTGTCACCTATATTTTTAATAAGTATATTGACAGCTAAAATATCTTCTGGAATGTTATTTAGATAATATAAAGCCTTCCTCCACTCTTCCTCTTCCAATTCAAAGTCTGCATCAAAATGCCATATCCATTCCCCTGATGCTTTTGAAACTGCATAGTTTCGTGCATCTGCAAATCCCTGCCATTTTCTATGGTAAATTTTACATCCATATTGTTTTGCTATATCGACTGTTCTATCTGTTGAACCTGTATCAACAAGGATAATCTCATCAAATTTGCCTTTTAGACTTTCCAGCAGTCTTGGAAGGTTTTTTTCCTCATTTTTAGCTATGATACACGCAGATATATTTAGTGCCATTGATAACCTCTTTTTTATTAATTTTCGTTATTTTCTAACTTTAGTATTAATAATACCGAATATAATCTATATAAATTTATTTACGGAGGCTAATATGCTCACAGTTTGTATAATAGGCAAATCCCCTGACAAAACAATAAAAACCCTGCTGGAAAATGATTTGTCTGAAGTTGAAGAAATTATTATTACTGATCCAGATACAGCAATAGTTCACCCTAAAATAAGAATAGTAGATATCAATTCTGATAATAAAGCTGTAATAAGAAATCAACTTATTGATGAAAGTTCACAGGATTATATTCTCTGGTTATCTTCTGATAATGAGCTTGAAGATACATCTATAGAAGAATTTATTGATGATATAGAAGACAACCCTGATGCTGATATTTTTTATGCAAATGAAATAATAAAGATAGAGGATGAAGAAGATATAAGGAATTTTTCTGATTATTATGAAACAGAAGATGCACTTATACAGGCTTTGACACTTGAAAATGAAATACCTGAATGGGGTGTTGTTACTAAAAAATCTATTTTTGATAGATTAGGGAGATTTAATGAAGAGTATGAAGATTACGAGTTCTATGAGTTTTTATATAAGAACTTAAAAAATCTAAGGTTAAAGCTGGCAGAATTTACATTTATAACCTTTAATCTTAGAGAAACTTTTATTGATACTTCTTTTAGAAGTAAAGCTTTGAGAGAGGCATTAAGCATTTATGATTGGAAAAAAGAGATATTTCCTTCTTTAAGCTGGGATAAAAATGAGAATCTTGCATATTCTACTGCATATACAATGATAGGGGATAAGCTTTTTAACTATTTTGATTTTTATAACGCCTCAGAATATTACAGAAAAGCTATTTTGTCTTTTCATAATCAGGTTTCTTTGAAAAAACTTATCAATACACTTGTAATGATGGGATTTTTTGATAAAGCAAAATCAATAACATCAACAGAGCAAGGATTGACTGAGCAGGATGTTCAGGAGATTATAGAAAATATAGATAATATCAGTAAACTTGTAAAAGAATTAGAACTTGCAGTTGAAGAAGGGAAAGCCGGAGATATTCTTGTTTCTTCTTCTGATATCTTATCTGTTTATCAAGGTGCACCTATTTATAACATATTAGGAGTAGTGTATGCACTAAAAGGAGAGTTTCATACAGCTTATAAACTGCTTTATAAAGCGGTAACTATGAATCCCCTGGATGAAGACATTTTATATAATCTTCTTGATGTTGCTAATAAGATAGGAAAAAAAGAAAAAGTTGAGAAATTAGTCCGTAGATTATTATCTTGACGTTAGGTTAGTTATTGTTAACCGGCACTTATAAATCTAAACTTATTAATGTAAATCAATTTAAATATTTAACAATTAGGTTTATAATTTGATATAAGACCAAATATCAATGGAGGATTAATTATGGCAAAGGTTGTGGTAGTAGGGGCAGGATTTGCCGGGCATTATGCGGCTCTCATTTTATCTGATGCCCTTAAGGGTAAGGGCAATCATGATATCACAGTTATTACCCGTGTTCCAAAATTCACTTATATTCCTTCGCTTGTATGGGTTGGTGTTGGTCAAATGACAGCTGACCAGGTTCAATTTGACTTAAAACCTGTTTACGACAAGGTAGGAATTAATCTTGTTCATGGTGTAGCAAAAGAAGTTCATCCAGATGAACAGTATGTTGTTGTTGAACTTCCGAACGGAGAAACAAAAAATGTAGACTATGATTACATTATCATGGCTACAGGTCCTTACCTGAACTTTGAAGGAACCCCGGGACTTGGACCAGACAAAGGATATACACACTCAATTTGTACACCTCCACACGCAACAAAAGCAGCAGCTGCTTATCTTGAGCTTGTTCAAAGAATGGAAAAGGGAGACAAGGTAAAAATAGTTATTGGAACAGGGCACGGTGCTGCTACATGTCAAGGTGCCGCATTTGAGTATATCTCAAACGTTCACAATGACCTTGTTGACAGAGGATTAAGAGATAGAGCAGAAATCCTCTGGCTATCTAACGAACCTGCGTTAGGAGATTTTGGTATTGATGGCCTTGAGATGAAACACGGCGGTGAAATCTTTACCGGTGAAGAAATGGTAACTTTCTTGTTTGAAAAATATGGAATCAAATGGCAGATTAAATCTCACGTTAAACAGGTTGATGAAAACAAAATATACACAATTGATGTTGATGGAAATGAAAATGAAATTGAATACGATTTTGCAATGTTAATACCTCAATTCAAAGCTCAACCTATTAAATGGATAGACAAAGATGGAAATGATATAACAGACAAAGTATGTAACCCTGCAGGTTTTGTAAAAGTTGATGCTGTTTATGGCAAACCTTATGATGAGCTTGATGGTCCAGACTGGCCAAGAACATACCAAAACCCAATTTATAAAAATGTATTCGCAGCAGGTATTGCATTCGCACCTCCAGGACCATTATCAAGACCATCTCAAGCTCCAGATGGTTCTCCGATAGCACCGGCTCCACCAAGAACAGGTTATACAGCTGAGCTTTCAGGTAAAGCTGCAGCACTGAATATAGTTGATATGATTGAGGGAAGAGAACCATCTCACACAGCATCAATGGCAGAAACACCAGGTCTTTGTGTGGCTTCACTGAAACATCACCTTTTAACTGGTGAGGCTGTTACTATTGCTATCTATCCTGTTGCAAGAAACAGGGCTGCATTCCCAGAATATGGTAGAGACCTTGATAACTGTGTGGCAGAAATTGGACTTGCAGGTGCATGGTTCAAATGGTTCTTACACCATGCATTCCTATACAAACTCCAGGCTAAACCAGGCTGGAAACTTATACCTTAATTAAAAAGTAATGGAGGGATTAGATATGGCTACTGATAAAAAAAGAGAAATGATGGAAAAAATGTGGAAGTATAGAAAAAATCTTGCAGTTCAATTAATGAGATTTGTAGTTTTAGGACTGCATTTTAACAAATTAGTCAAAAAGGTTCATTAACGATAAAAGCTCCGCTTTAAGCGGAGCTTTTATCAACATATAGTATTTAAAAAATTTACACACTATATATAGTTCTTGAAAATGGATAAAAAGTTATGCTAATACTATTATCACTAAAAAATAAAACACTGTTTGAATTGAGAGGGCAATGAAAAAATCCTTAGAAAAATGGTATATTGATTTTGTAAGAAAAGCTGCAAAAAAAGAAGAAAACATAGACATAGATAATTCTTCTGTTGATCATGCGGTTTTGGTTATAGAAGAATTAATTAGATATGCAAGTAAAAATATATACATTCTTACAGACGAATTTAAGGATAAATTTTATAGACTCTTAGATACTACTCTTATTAACTTTCTAAAAAAGGGAGGGAAAATATATATATTATCTTATAACGATATATCTAATAATGAATTTCTCAAAGATCTAAAAAATAGATTCCCCAAAAATATTTTTGTGAAAAAAGTATTAAAAGAAGATAAACCAAAATTGTTTGTAGAAAAACAACAAAAATACATAAATTTTATCCTTAATGATAAGAAAGGTGTTAGATATGAATTAGATGAAAAATTAAACGACTTAACTACAAGAGCTATCGTCAATTACGGGGATGAGGAGACTCATGATTTGTTTAAACAGGTGTTTGATAAATACTTTGAGAGGGGTGAGGAAGTAAAGTTTGATAAATCCTGAAAAAATAAAAGAAAACTCCTCCTATATTCAAAAACTCAACAAATTAGTTAGAAACAAGTTTAATTTTGAAAACCATTTTTGGAAATTTGTAATTATTGTTTTTATCCTTTCTCTCTTATTGACCATTTTCTTGAGAGTGAATCCTTCAAAAGTTGATAGATTAGTAGGAGCTGAACAGGTTATTATTTTCTTTATAGGTGCAGTTATGTTTTTGTTTAATGAATCTTTAATAAGTTATTCTTCAATTTCTAAAATAAGCAGTAATTTATCTAATTTGGAGAATAGACAAAATGAGATAATTGAAAAATTGAATTTGGGCACTAATATTGAAAGAGCAACTATAAGTTCATCTTTTTCGGAGTTTGTAAAACTGATGAAAGAGATAATTGAATACTATAAATACAGGATAGAGGACTTTAAAATATTATCATTTATTTTGTACTCTTTGATAGTTGGAGTAACTTTTTTACTTATAAGCTTTACACTGATAACAGTACCAGGAAGTAAAAAGAGTCTTGCTGATCTTACTTTTAGTGTTGCTTCAAACGTAAGTTTTCACCTCGGTAATTTTCTTTTGTCTTTTCTATTTATTTCTCAAACTTTATTTCTTACGATGTGGGGTGTTATGGCTTCACGTCTTCATAAGCAGAAACTGGAAATTAAAAGGATGTTAGAGACTAAGGAGTTTATAAATGGTTTTAAAGATTTTATTAATGAGTTAAATGAAAAAGAAGAAGTAAAAGCTGTAGGTAAAAAGTCTTTACTTGATTAAATAACAACCTCCACAGACAGGTCTATTTCTTCAAGAACATTTTGGACATAAAGGGCTTCTTCTAAATCACCTTCAAATACAACAGCTTTTCCTTTTGTATGAATTTCCCATGTTAAAGCTTCTGCTGTTGCAAGATCACATTTTGTAGCCTTCATTATTTGATAGATTACTTCTTCAAACGTATGCCAGTCGTCATTGTAAACTACTACTTTTGCTGGAATTCCAATCTCCGTTTTTTTCTTTTCCTGTATGTCTGTCTCAAATCCTATGCCCATACTCTCAGCCCCTATATAGTTTTTTATTTAAAATATATTTTTCTACCTGTGGTAAGACAAGATATTTGATAGATTTTCCTGTTTTTATTCTACTTCTAATTTCTGTAGAGGATACATCAATTCTTCTGCTACTGAAAAAATGCACTTTACCAGGATTTTCAGGATTAAGCTGGTTATCTGTTTTTAGTTCAATTTCCGGAAATTTATTTTTAAGAAAATTTTTTATTGCTTCAAGGGTGTCTTTTCCTCTACCAACCACAATAAAATTAGTGTTTTTGATGAGTTCTTCAGGGCTTTTCCATTTATCCAGAGTTAAAAATGCGTCTGTCCCAACTATGAAAAATGGATAATAACCGAGTTTTTCTCTGTAAATTTTTATTGTATCAATAGTATATGATTTACCTTTTCTCTTAATCTCTATGTCATCAATATCAAAATAGGGATTATCTTCAGTGGCTATTTGTAGCATATTTAGTCTATCCTGGGGAGGCGCTTTGCTTGGGTGTTTCAAAGGAGAATGATATGCAGGAATGAAAATAATTTTTTCAAATGAAAAATATTCTCTTATATCCTCAGCTATTCTTAAATGTCCTATATGAACAGGGTCAAAACTTCCACCGTATAATCCAATCATAATTTGAATATTATAAAGCCTCCCGTTACGGGAGGCCAGAGTTTTATTTTTTACTTCTAAGTATAGGCATTACTGTGTAAATAGTTGTATCTCCTCTTCTGACAAATAATAACACACTGTCTTCTCCTTTTTTCTCGGCTTTCTTAATTTCTTTCCAGAAATCTCTGGCAGTTTTAACCGGTTTTCTGTTTACTGTGAGAATTACATCACCTGTTCTTATTCCTGCTTCATCAGCTACTGAGCCGTATTTTACCCCTAAAACCAGAACACCGTAAGGAACTTTTGGAATTCTGTATTTTTCTACAAGCTCTGGAGTTATGTCTCTTACGATAAGTCCATATTTGGCTTCCATTTCTTGCAGTGTGCCTTCAGATACTTCTGTTTCTTCTTCCCATGGAGCTGTTTTTACAGTAAAGTCAAGTTTTTTACCGTTTCTGATTACTGTTATTCTAAGTTTTGTTCCTGGGGGGTTTCTCATTATGTATTTTTGGAGTTCTATTATTTTGCTAACAGGTTTATCATTAACAGCTACTATAACATCTCCTGGTTTTATTCCAGCTTTGTCAGCTGGTCCTCCTTTCATAACTTGGGCTACGAGAATACCTTTTTTAACACCGAAATGTTTTGCCAGTTCAGGGGTTAATGGTTGTATAACAACACCAATTTTACTTCTTTTTACTTTTCCGAATTTTAGAACTTGCTCCATAACCCATTTTGCCTGATTAATTGGAACTGCAAAACCAAGTCCCTGTGCACCCATTATAATAGCTGTGTTTATTCCGATAACTTCTCCGTTTAGGTTTATAAGAGGTCCTCCTGAGTTTCCAGGATTTATTGCTGCATCTGTCTGAATAAATCCTTCTCCTGGGTGTCCAGGCATTTCTCTGTTTAGTGCAGAAACTATTCCCATCGTTACAGTTCCTTTAAGTCCAAGTGGGCTACCAATTGCAATAACTGTCATACCTGGTTTAAGTTTATCTGAATCTCCCAGCTTTAGAACATGTTCTTCTGCAAATTTTTCTATTCCTTCTTTAAACGGAACAGCAATTAATGCAACATCACTAAGCTTATCTGTTCCAACAATTTTTGCGTCAAGAACTACGCCGTTTTTGAATTGAACTTTTATATTTTGAGCATTTTCAACAACATGGTTGTTTGTAAGGAGATAAACTTTTTTCTTTTCTTTGTCTACTTTTACAATAAATCCTGAACCGAGACCTTCCTGTCTTTGTTTAAATTCAGGCACATTTGGAATACCAAAGAAATCCCCAAAAGGACTACCGGCAAAAGGATTAGCAATTTTTACTTCTTTTATTGTGAAAATTGTGGCTACCCCTGGTGAAACCCTTTCCACCAGTTGAATTCTTTCCTGCTCGAGCTGTTGCATTAAAGATGTTGCAAATGAAAGTTGAAATAAAAGTAGCAGAAGCAAAGCAGGAGACAAAACTCTTTTCATTTATTAATCCTCCTTTTATGTTATTTTGAACTTAAATTAAGCTTGTATTGTGAAATTGCAGTGAAAGCAATTATAATACTTTTATGAGGATAAAAGGGTTTTTAATAGATTTAGATGGTGTTCTTACAAAAGATGAAAATTTTTCTCCTATCAATGGGGCTATTGAGTTTATCAGTTATTTGAAAAAAGAAAATATCCCATTTGTAATTGCAACAAGTAATTCCAGATATCCACCTGAAGAAATTGCAAAAAGAATGCAAAAACATGGTTTTGAAATAGATAGTTCCAATATTGTTTCTCCGCTGGTTGTTGCTCCTGAAGTTTTGAAAAAAGAGAATATGAAAAGCTTATTTATTTTAGGTTCGGATGCTGTAAAAAAGTTTTTTATAGAGAAAAGTTTTGATGTGCTTAATGACTATCAGGTAGATGCTGTTCTGGTTGGATTAGATAAAAACCTTAATTTTCAAAAAATAAAAATAGCCACAACAGCTTTAAAAAAGAAAAAGGCAAAACTTTATGCATTAAATAAAAATATTATCTCAAAAGATGATGATGGTCTTTTGTTCCCCGGGGTAGGAACGGTTGCAAAAATGTTTGCTACTGCCTGTCAGTGTAATGAAGATTTTAAACATTTTGGGAAAGGTGGAGAAGAGTATAACAAAGTTATTTTTGAGAAAATTGGTATTGAACCGGAAAATCTGGCTATTATTAGTGATGATATATTTGTAGACCTTGGAGGTTATCAAAAACTTGGGCTGAAAACTATTTTTGTAACTACCGGTAAGTATACCGTTGAGGACATACCTGAAGATATGAAAATAGATTTAGTTGTTAATTCCCTTACAGAACTTATTGGGAGGATTGAATTTATTGATTAAAAAGATAAAACTTTATGCAGACCTAATAAAGTTTGAACATACTATATTTGCAATTCCTTTTGTTCTTGCTGCTGTTTTTATCGTAGAAAAAGGGCTGCCTTCATGGGATAAAATTTTTTGGATTATAGTTGCTGCTGTTGCCGGAAGAACAGCAGGAATGGCATTTAACAGATTTTTTGATTTACCGTTTGATAAGCTAAATCCAAGGACAAAAGATTGGGCTTCTGCTTCAGGTGCAGTAAAAGCCGGAGAAATTCTTGCACTTGCAATTGTTTCTTCTGGAGTTCTTGTTTTTGCTGCCTATCAACTTAATAAACTAGCCTTTTATCTATCTCCTGTTGCTATAGCCCTTTTGATTATCTATCCCCTTGGTAAACGATGGACAAATTTTGTTCATCTGATACTGGGAGCTGTTTATTTTATTATTCCAATTGCTGTTTCTATAGCTCTGGAAGGTAGAGTTGAGATATCAACTGTATTTTTAGGACTTGGTATGGCATTCTGGGTGGCAGGATTTGATATTTTTTATGCTTTGCAAGATATAGAATTTGATAGAAAAATGGGAATTCATTCTATACCTGCCAGATTTGGTGTTAAAAAGGCAATTTTATTTGCGAGAATTTTTCATATTTTGACGTTTATATTTTTATTGCTTACAGGATATTTTGCAGGATTGGGACTTATATATTATATCGGTCTCTTGATATTGACCGGGGCTTTGATTTATGAGCATTCCTTAATCAAGGAAAATGACTTATCCAAAATAAATGTGGCATTTTTTACAATTAACGGATATATCAGTATACTTTATATGGTGTTTGTTATTTTAGATGTTTATCTAAAAATAACATTATAAGGAGGGTTTGAGATGTCTTTTGCCGATGTTCAGGAGATAAAAAAAGTTCTTCCCCATAGATATCCATTCTTATTGATAGATAGAATTTTGGAGTTAGATATTGAAAATCTTAAGGTAAAAGCCCTTAAAAATGTTACCATAAATGAAGAATTTTTTAATGGACATTTTCCCCATTTTCCTGTAATGCCAGGAGTTTTAATCATAGAAGCTATGGCGCAGGCGGGCGCTTATCTGATGATAAAAAAGGCACAGGCAGAAGGAATAGAAGGGGATTTTACGGTATTATTTGCCGGTATTGAAAATGCCAAGTTTAGAAAGCCTGTTGTTCCTGGAGACCAGATTATTTTTGAGATAGAAGGGATAAACATTAAAAAAAGTATGGGTAAAATAAAAGCTGTCGCAAAAGTAGATGACAAAATAGTCTGTGAGGCAGTTTTAATGGCAGCCCTTAAAAAAGATTAAATATTATTTTGTAGCAAAATCTATTGATTTGCTTTGCCTGTATATTATGGGGATTTAGCTTTATTGCTTTATCTGTTAAAAACAAAGCCTGTTCATAACCTTTTAAATTCAGATATAAGTAAGCTTCCTGTAGATATAAATAACTTAGCTTTTTAGGATTTTGAGTATTTTTTTCTTTTTTCCTAATTTCACATAATTTTGATGAATATTTTTCTTCTAATATGATTTGTGAATAATTTTGGGAATAATTGATAGGCCAGAAGACCCATAAAGCAAAAAACATCATTGCAAATATAGATAAAATTTTTGCTTTTAAATTTTTTTGGGAAATTGTTTCAAATAGAATACCTGTATAAAGAATAAGAGGTAGGAATAAGGGAAGTCTGTATCTATCTGTTACAAAAAACAAAAGCACTGTTAAAAGATAGGCTACGAAAAATATATGGACAGGTAAAAAGTCTTTTTTTCTTATAGAGAAAATAAAGCCTGATAATCCTAGAAAGGTTATAATCCCAAAGGTTGTAGAGAGTTTTAAAAGGGGAACTTTAGATTTTAGATAGTTTTTGTTTATGTTATTGGGTATATCATAGTTGTGGAATGTAAGAAATAGTTTTTTGATTTCCAGTAATAACCACCTTTTTGGATAAGAAATAATATCATTTAATGCTTTTTTCATCCAAAATTTATTTACCTGAGATGGCTTTAGTTTTTTTCCTATTTCCTTTTCTGCCACATTTCTACCATCAAAGTAATGCCCAAAGGCTGATGCCCTTATGCCTGGTATAGATTGATAGCCACCTGTAGCATATTTGGAATTACCAATATAAAAATGTATTCCTCCAATTGCACTGACCATAACAAAATCTTTGGAAATTATGTAATTTCGGAGTGCTGTTAAAGAAATGGTTATAATAACAGGAATTAAGGATATAATGGCAAATTTTTTATTTTTTACAAATAAATAGATAATGAGACCTAAAACTACAGGTAAAAAGTTTATATAGATTAATGATGCCAGTGCAAAGAAAATTCCCAGGATAACAGGAAATATCAGATTTTTACTTTTTAGGCTGTATAAATATAAATAAAAAACAAATCCCCATGTTATAAAAAAAATTCCCAGTGATGTTTTTAAGATGTGGACATCATATATGATAAAAATATCAAGAAACAAAACTATTAAAGAAAGTATCAAAGGTATCGGTTTTTTAAAGAAAAATTTCGCAGATAAATAAATAGCAATAGGAGTAGAAGAACCTGTGAGAATATTTATTATTCTGAGTAATTCAGGTCTAAGCATTGATGTTAAATATGCATAAAAAGGAGAATAGTAAAAAACTTCATTTGAATAAAGGAAGAAGTTTTCTTTTATGAACTTGCCTATAAAATAGTAAAAATCTTCATCTTTATTAGGTGGAAAACAGTGAAATGTTAGAGAATTTAGGTATTGGTAAGTAATTATTCTTAGGATTATTCCACTTAAAAAAAGAAACAGGAACAGAGAAAACTCTCTGTTCCTGAATATACCTTTAATATAATGCCCTTGAACCATATTGTTTTAATATATTTTTTTCATCTTGAGAAAGTTCATTTGCATTTGCTTCAAATGGATACAGACAGATATTTAATGTTCCTTCTGAATGCATTTTTACAAATATTGGAAGGCTATCTTTCCAATTTATCTGTCCGTCTTCATTTGTGTCATCTTTTTCATCTATTACTCCATCAAGATTATAATCACATCTGTCTGAATAATAAGTGACTATCTGGGCTTTTATTCCTTGTGCATTTGATTCACACTGTGCATATTGCATGGAATGTTCTACCCAATAACGTGTTTCATTTATTCTGGTATCCATATAACAATCATTTGCATCTTTAGACTGGGCGCTAACTTGATTTTTCAGAGTGCTGGATACGGCAACTTTAATACTTTCTTCCTGAATTCTTTGTGGACAAGGAAATGTATTCTGGAAATCCGGATCCCATGCACAGGTGTAATCTTCAAAATAATCAGATGTATTTGTAGCTACTTCTATAATTGTTCCTTTAATTTCTTCACCATCAAGAGCTGTTGTTTTATAAACTGTATCAAGCTCATTAACGACATCTGTGCCATCTCCTTGTGTTAATGAAAATTCATCGTTAGGGAGGTTATATAATTTTTTGTCAAAATTTTGGTAAGGTTCATAGGTTGGGTTTTTGCCGTAGATAAAAACGATTCTTTTCCATTTATTTCCGCTACTGTCTGTGTATGGTTCAAGTTCAAACTCATTAGATTCTATTGCATTTGGAGCTATATTTGAATCACCGGGTCCAATCAATTGGAGTATATATTGAAGATCATATCTTAGGAAACAGAACTTATCTCTATTTTCCTGGTTTGCACACTCGTTATTGCCGATATATAAATTGTTTCCTTCCCATAATATATGATAGCTTTGGGGATAAGCCGGCTTAGTTTCATCTACCGATGCAGGAGCAACGTCATATCTGGAATCGTAATTGATCATGTCTGAATTTATGATAAAAGAGTCAACTGTTTCTTTTGCATCTTTTTTAAGTTTGTTGAATGTAATAGGAGTTTTTAATTTCCATTTTGTATAAGCTATAAACGGAATGTTGAAAGTATTATCATTTTCTTTAAGATTTAGTTCTAAGCGCATTGATGATAATAAAGCTCCATTGCATCTTCCATCTTCTGGATTGCCAGAATAAAATCCTAAATACATATAATTTTGCCCAACGTGGAGATTTGGAAGATTTACAACCGGATTATTTTTAGTTATTGTTCCATCAATCCATTGATTTCCACTATCTATTGAATATTCAATACAATTAATTTCATTTGATATATGCTGTGAATTGGGTTGAGAATCATTAAATTTTATAGCGAGGTGTAAAGATGCTGTTTTTGGCTGTGAGGAGTTTTGGGAAGTGTTGGAATCTGAACCAACACAAGCCATATATGAAAGAGGGGCTACCATAATGGCAGCCAGAGCTAATTTTTTTATTTGATTTCTCATAATTACTCCCTCCTTATTGTATTCCTATGTTTATATTTGCAGATTTTCCATAATCGATAGTGATTTCTTTATCTACTTTGTTTCCTGTTTCATCGGTTACTTCAATTTTTACATTAAATTCGTCGCCAGTTTTAGGTTTAGGATTCATCTGGTCGAGGTGTATGATTATACCTTCACATTTGTCTCCAAATTCAAATTCATACACAGGGTCATTATCCTGTATTTTGTTTCCGTTTACATACCATTCGCAGGTATATCTTTGACCATCCGGTTCGTATATGGAAGTATCTACATAAACTCTGGAATCATTTTCATTTGGATGTTCCGGATAAGCTGAGATATAAACTACAGGAGGTTCATCTTTAACTTTTAATACATACTTTCTAATTGATGTGTTTCCTGCTGTATCGTTAACTTCAAGTTTGAGTTTACACTCTGTTGCATTGTTTGGTATGTTGAATTTCTTATCAAATTTTATGTTTCCTTGTCCTGAACCTGTTGCAAGTTGATTATATTGACCGTTTCCTTCACAGTCATAAGAAATTGTGTATGTAAGATTTTCTCCTTCTAAATCATAAGCAGAACCAATTACATTAATATCAATGGCGGTACTTACTGCAGTTTTTGGATTTGTATAGAAGCTTAATATTTGGGGTGCTGCATTGTTCACATAGATTTGAACACTTCCCATGTAGATCTCTTGACTTTTACCACCTTCGGAATCTTCCAGTGATAAATAAAGTTTATATATGCCGTCATTAGATATATCATTTGTTGATATTTTTACATTTTCTTCAGAACCGAAAAGTTGTCCGTTTACAGTTTTAACAGTTGTTCCGTTAAGCTTAAGAGTAATTGTATAGTTAATAGGATAATTTCCATCAGGGTCCCATCCGTATATTCTGGTGTTTATATCACTACCGGCTTTAATAATTTTTGATAGGACTTCTCCGTAACCGTTTGGTTTGATATTTATTATTTTTATATCTTTAAGAATTACGTTCTTTCCATTATCCTGTGTTTCATTACTTTCTAATACACCATTAACGTTAAATTGTAGAGATTTATCATAGGCGTATAACTGAATATCTGCATTACATGGAACAGCTTGAATAAATTCTCCATTCTGGTCTGTTGTTGTATAGGCATAAAATTCTAACTGGTCGTTTTTGAGTTGGATACCAACATTTTTTCTACCAGAACCTGTATCTTGAGAAACAACTTTTCCTTCTACCATACATTTATAAGGATTTTTTAGTGTTAAAGTAATTTTACATCCCGGCCCAAATGTAATTTCTTTTGTATTTGATATATACTGACGAGTATATGGATTAAATACATTTACTGTTCCTTTTGGAGGATCGCAGAATTTTAAAACGTTAGCATCTGCTTTTCCTTTTGCAGATGAAACACCATACCATGCGGATATACAGTTATTATTATCAGGTTCTACATAAATATTTGTTGCCACAGGATTACCGTCTTCATCCTTAACAGTTATTTCACATTCTAAAATTTTGCTGGCAGGTTTTATATAGTCTAAATTTTTCCAGCTAAGATATGGATTAGTTGAGCTTACTACTACATAAGTTTTTCCACCTGAAGCGCATATTTGATTTTCGTCTGTGATTATATTGTTACCGGAACAACTAACATCTTCGGGAGTTCCGTCATTATCTACATCTACACAGGCTGAACTACTGGAGTTTTGTGAACAAGAGTCATCATTTATACAACCATTTTTGATAATATAGTCCCAGGCAGTATCTATTTTGTCATTATCTTCACCTATTTCATAATAAGCTGTTGAACCATTTACAAATACACCTTCTCCGGCTTTTAACCAGTTACCTGATTCCCTGTCAAAAGCATAGAATACATACTGGATACCTTCTTTATGAGGGTCAATATCAAGTGTTCCCAGACTTTTTTTCAGTTTTCTGAGCTGATCACAATCAACAGACCTATAAATCCTGAAATATTCTCCTAAATCTTTTTTTGCCAGCTGTGGTGAAATATTTCCTTGTGCTAAAGGATTGTTTCCTGTTGTTGGGTCTTTTATATCAAGCCAATCAAATCCAAAGGAAATAAGCTTTCCACCTCCTGCATACTCTTCTCCAGGAAAGTTTTTGTAATCTTCAGGGTTTGATGGGGTAAATCCTTTATAAGAGATTTCAACAACTGAGGAATTGTTTGCCTGTAGTTTTGAAACTGGAATGGCCAGTTCCATCACAGTATTTTCTTGAGATTGGGTAGATATTTCGCGAACAACCTGTGATTTTATTTTTCCATTAGAATCTTTATAAAATCTGATTCTTACGGAGTTATTATTTACCGAGGCCAAATTAATATTTCCTAAATTTACGAGCTGTTTTTCAACAGGTTTTATAGGAATAACTATATTCAAATTTCTAACATCGTCTGGGGAACTATATTCAATTGTTTGAGTTCCCTGTGTAAATCCATCTTTATTTACGGATATTACTATTTTCCCGCCATCTTTTGAGATAGGAACGCTAACTCCAAAATAGCCATTGTTTTCAATAGTATTCGATTTTCCAATTTCTTTTCCATTTTTGTCAATAGACAGTGCGGTAATTAAGGCTGGTTTAGCATCCCCCACAGCCTGAGTATTAATCCCTCCACTATCGACAGAACCACTTATGGTAGCCTGGGTTATTGTATTTTCTTCTTCTTGCGTAGGTGGTTCTGTTTTTGGAATGCTAACTCTTCCTCCATTTGAACTATCAAAGCAGGAGGAAACAAAAATTGATGCAGTTAAAATACCTGCAGACAGAGAATACCGGAACAAATGCTTTCGCATGATAAATCCTCCCTCTTATTTGAATATCAGAAATTTTATATTTTTATTATTATTTTTCTGTGTTTTATAACTAATTATACAAAAATATTTTTTTATGTAGAAATTTTTTAGAAATTCTTTAGGAATTTAATGTGCAATAGTAGAGAAATTCCAGAGACATAAAATCAATCTCTGGAACGGAAGAGAAGATAATTTATTTAAATGATTATACCTTTAATGGTATGAATAAAACCGTTATAGCAGACTATATTTGCTGTTTCAATTTTGTTATTTTGGATTTTTGCATTTACATAGCAAGCGTTATCAATTAAGAATTCATAATCTTCTCTAATATGGCATTCTACGTCAACGGAAATTTTTATACCGCTCAGAGTTGTTAATTCTTTTATATCAAGCATTTCTTTTAATGTTATAGGTTCCTCTACTATATGATTTTCAAGAATTTCTTTTGCAAGTTTTTCATCTTTGAGAGCTTTTTCTACTATAGCAAGGGTTTCCGGTGATATATAATCAATTGTATTTTCAACAGGAACGAATAATGTCAAAGCTCCTTCTCTCAGATAATCTTCATATCCGGCAATATGTATAAGTTGAAAAAAGTGTGGATAAGCAAGTCCTTCTACCAGTCTATCATATATATTTGGTAATCCTTCGGCAGGTGGTTTCCATTTTTTCATCTTCTGGCCCTCCGGTTAGTTTTTACTAACAAAATAAATTATTTTTTAGATATTATCAAGTTTTCCTTCACGGGCAAATGAATAAAAATCTTTTTTCCCGACAATTATGTGGTCTAAGAGTTCAAATCCAATTTCAAGGGATAAGCGGTGTATAAGCTTTGTAAATTCTATATCCTCTTGTGAAGGATACGGAGGACCTTCAGGGTGATTATGAACAAGAATTATTCCATAAGCATTGTATTTAAAGGCTGGTTGGAAAATGTCCCGTGGTCTGACAGATACTACATTTATTGTTCCTAAAGCGACTGTTTCTTCTCCCAGTAGCTGGTTCATTGTGTTTGTGTATAAAACAAGCATTTGTTCTTTCTTTTCTCTGGATAGCCATTTTACGTGGGAATATACATCTTCCGGAGTAGAAAATATAGTGTTTTCTTCTTGATGCTCTATTCTTTTTAGAATTTCAAATATTGACAGGATTTGGAGTGCTTTTACTTTGCCTATACCTTTTATTTCTGTAAGCTGTTCAAGGGTTATATTTTTCATTGAGGATAAACCTTTGAATTTTTTTAGGAGCAGGTCCGCAAGTCCAAGAACATTAAGTTCCTTTGTTCCCTGTCCAAGAGAAAGTGCCAGTAGTTCTGCATCTGATAATGAAGAAAGGCCATATTTAAGAGCTTTCTCCCTTGGCATAAGCTCTTCCGGGAGGTCTTTTATTCTTTTTTTGTATATATATTTTTCAAATTTCATCCGCTCCCCCAATTTTTGATATAAATTTTATATAAAAATACCATTATGGAGAGGAAGATGAAAAAAATATTTATGGTTTTGGCTTTTGTGATTGGAATTATAGGATTCTCCCATGCCAGGGAAAATCCGGTTGTTGTTATTAAAACAAATATGGGTGATATTTATGTGGAACTTTATCCTGATAAAGCACCTTTAACAGTTAAAAATTTTCTTACCTATGTTAAAGAAGGATTTTATAATGGAACTATTTTCCATAGGGTTGTGAAAGGGTTTGTTATTCAGGGGGGAGGGTTTGATAAGGATTTAAATTATAAAAAGCCCACCCATCCTCCAATTAAAAATGAATCAAACAATGGTCTGTCCAATGTTAGAGGAACTATAGCTATGGCAAGAACTTCTGACCCCCATAGTGCAAACACCCAGTTTTTTATAAATCTTGCTGATAATACATATTTGGATTATGGAAAAAATCCACAAAAATGGGGATATACAGTTTTTGGGAAGGTCATAAAAGGAATGGATGTTGTTGATGAAATTGCTGAACTTCCTGTGGTGAATATTGGCTGGATGATGAATGTTCCTGTTAAGCCTGTTATTATAGAAAAAATAGAAATTGTGAAACCTGCTAAGAAGTAGGATTTCCATATCCCCCGCCGCCGGGGGTTTCAATTCTGATTATATCACCTGCTTGCAATTTTTCTGAAAATTTTGATGGTTTTATTTCTTCTTTACCATTTTTTATGACTATATTTTTACCTGTTTCTCCCGCTTCTCCTCCAAATAAACCGTAAGGAGCTATTTTTCTTCTTTCTGATATGACTGTTACCTGTGCATCTGCAAGGAGTTTTATTTCTCTGATAATTCCGTCTCCACCTCTATGGAAGCCATTTCCACCTGAGTTTTTTCTTATGGAATATCTGACAACCTGAAATGGATACTCAAACTCCAGAGCCTCAACAGGAGTGTTAAGGGTGTTTGTCATGTGGGACTGGATAGCACTTTCCCCGTCTGTTTTGACAGAAGCACCCATTCCGCCGCCGATGGTTTCGTAATATGTAAAAGATTGATCTGTTTCAGGATTTATTCCACCAATGGTTATGTTGTTCATTGTTCCCTGACTTGCTGCAGGTATTTCTTCCGGTATAGCTTTTGATAAAGCACCTAAAACCACATCAACAATTCTTTGTGAGGTTTCAACATTTCCTGCAGATACAGCTGCTGGATGAGTGCAATCAACAATTGTGCCTTTTCTGGTAATCACTTTTATTGGTTTGAAACAACCGGCATTTGTTGGAACATCAGAAGACAACAAAGACCTGAAAACATAATAAACAGCAGACATAGTTATTGCTTTTACTGCGTTTATGCTGCCCTCTGTTTGTGGGTCTGATTTTGTAAAATCAACTATAGCCTCATCATTTTTTATAGAGATTTCCACTGCTATTTTTATCTCTGTGTTTCCAAGTCCGTCGTCTTCCATGTAGTCTTCATAAGAATAAGCACCGTCGGGAATTTCTTTTATTTTGTTTCTCATTATTTTTTCTGAGTAGTCAAGAAGAGCATTCATATACAGATTTACAGTTTTTAGAGAGTATTTCTGAACAAGCTCTTTTAATCTTTTAATCCCTGTTATATTTGCCATTATTTGAGCATTAAAATCTCCTTCTCTCTCCTCCGGAGTTCTGACATTATTTTTAATTAAACTGAAAATCTCTTTATCAATCTGCCCTTTTTTAACCAGTTTTACAGGTGGAATGATAAATCCTTCCTGAAATATTGAGTTAGAGATTGGCATTGAACCAGGAGAAGCACCACCTATATCTGAATGGTGGGCACGGTTTGCCACAAAAAACTGGAGCTTTCCGTCTATAAAAACAGGGGCAATTAGTGTTATGTCAGGCAGGTGTGTTCCTCCTTTGTATGGGTCGTTTAGAACAACCATATCCCCTTCTTCAAAGGAAATAGATTTTATTGTTTCCAAAACAGACATTGGCATTGAGCCCAGATGAACAGGAATATGTGCAGCCTGAGCTATTAGCTCTCCTTTGCTGTTGAAAATTGCACAGGAAAAATCCCTTCTTTCTTTTATATTTGGGGAGTAAGAGGTTCTCTGGAGAATAACCCCCATTTCTTCTGCAATTGCTGAGGTTCTATTTTTGAAAACTTCCAGCAATATCGGATCTATCATAGTTATTCTCCGTAGATTATTGAATGGAGCCAGCTTTTTACCATATTTGCTAAATCAGATAAATCTGAGCCGTAAAAAATAATTTCAAATATCAGTGTATAAAGGAAAACAGACAGCATGCTGAAAAATACAAGTGTCTGGATAAACATTCCTGTATGGTAGTTCCTTTTTAAAACGGCATCAGAAGGATTAAAGGGATTGTAATAAACCTTGACTTTACTTCCTTCTGGGAATTTTTCAACCAGTTTTTTTATAGTTTCATAGTCAGATGCCATTTCTGTAAGGAAAATTCTGTCTGATATATACTCTTTGCCGTTTACAGTGTATTTATATTCTATATGGGGATAGTAGTAGTCATAGGCTATCGTTCTTTTGTCTTTCTGGATTTCGGATTTTATTATGATTCCTTCTGTTTTAGGCCATAGATATATCCTGATTAAACGGTATAGAAGATAAAGGGTTATAAGTCCTAATACTGTTACCCAAAAACCAAAAGGCAGAAACAAGAATTTTCTGTCCTCCATTTAAACCTCTATTATTATGTTGCCGTATAAATCTATTATAGCCTTTGCAAAAGGCGGCACAACCGTTGTTGAAGAATATTCAACTATTATTGCTGGACCATTAATTTCGTTATTTGCAAGTAGTTTATCTCTGTCTAAAACGGCTGTTTTATACTCCTTGCCATCAAAAATAACAGGTCTATGGTCTATTACTGCTTCTTGTGATATTTGTGCTGTTCCTTCTGTGATTTTTTCTATTTCAGGTTTTTCTTTGTAGCCTGTTGCCCTTAGTCTGATATTTACAATTTGAACAGGTTTTTCTGGCATTTTGTAGCCGTAATTTTTTTCATATATGTTGTGGAAATCCTCAATAAACTTTTCTGAAAACGGAACAAATATCTCAAAAGATTGCCCTTTGTATCTCATATCAAGGATTTTCTGGATTTTAATATTTTGCTGGTCTATACCTTCCTGTTTTAAATCTGTTATAGCTTTTTCCTTTAGGGTTTCGAAAAGCTGGTCTAAATGACTAAAGCTATTCTCTTTGGCATCAAGTAAAACAGTTAAGGAATAGTCTTTCACTATATCAGACAAAAGCATTCCAAAAGCAGAGAAAATACCCGGGTTTTTAGGAATTATTACCTTTGGGATACCTATTGATTTTGCTAAAAATGCAGCATGTAGTCCTCCTGCCCCTCCATAGACAAAAAGTGCAAAATCTTTTGGGTTATGACCTCTTTCAATGGATATTTTTCTTATGGCATTTTCCATTTTTGTATTGGCAATTGTTAGAACTCCTTCTGCGAGTTTTTCAACGGGAATATCCCATTCCTGTGCGTATTTTTCAAAGTATTTGTATGTTCTCTCATAATCTAATTTCATTTTTCCACCGAGGAAATAGTCAGGAAGCAGGCGACCTGTGATAAGGTTTGCATCTGTGACAGTGATTTTTTCACCTTTTCCATAGCAGATTGGTCCCGGGTCAGCACCGGCACTTTCAGGACCTACATTTAAAGCTCCACCCTCGTCCAGATATGCAATAGAACCGCCACCGGCACCCACCGTGTGAATATCGATAACAGGAACCTTTATAGGAAAATCCGATATTGTAGATTCTGTTGAAAATGGTATCTGATCATCTATTAGAGAAACATCTGTTGATGTTCCTCCCATATCAAAAGTAATTAGTCTGGTCTGGCCTATTAGCCGTCCTATGTGGTATGCTCCAACCACACCACCAGCAGGGCCTGATAAGACTGTTCTAACCGGTTCTTTTTTTGCGATCTCCGGTGAAATTACTCCACCGTTTGATTGGATTATCCTAAACTGGTCTTCCGGTAATAGATTTTCCTGTATATAGCTTATGTAATAGTTCATCTTAGGCATTACATAAGAGTTAATAACAACTGTTGAGGAACGTTCATACTCTCTGAACTCTGGAATTAATTCATGAGAAACCGTTACATAAAAGCCATTTTGAATAAGTTTTTCTTTGAGTATTTTTTCATGTTCAGGATTTAAAAATGAAAATAAGAATGAAACTGCTACAGACTGGATATTTTCCTGTTTTAGCAGCTGGATAATCTGCTCTATTTCTTTTTCATTTATATCTTGAATAATCTCACCTTTACTGTTTACACGGCAATTGATACCGTAGCAATGTTTTTGTTCAACAAGAGGCTCAGGTCTTCTGTAAAAAAAGTTATAAAGCTCTTTTCTGTTTTGTCTACCTATATAGATGATATCTTCAAAACCTTTATTTGTGATGAAAGCTGTTTTTGCTCCTTTCCTTTCAAGGACGGCATTGGTGGCGACAGTTGAACCATGGGTTATATCTTTTTTGTTGTCCTGGCCTATATGCTTTATTCCTTTTAAAACAGCAATGGCAGGATTTTCAGGGGTTGACAGGGTTTTGTAAATATGCCACTTTTCATCTTTTTTGTAAATAAAATCTGTAAAAGTTCCCCCTGTATCAACCCCTATGATTACCATTTACCTTTCCCAGTGAACCCTTATATATTTTGTTCCTTCAGGATACTGGAAGTTTAATTTTCCTTTGTATGCTTTATGAACAGCCTCTCCGATTCTCCTTGCAAGATGTTCATAGGTTGTAGTTATTGTTATTTTATTTCCTTCATCATTTATTTCTATTATTCTTTCAAGGGGTCTATATGCCATCTCTTCCTCTTCAACATTTCTTATAAGATTTAGAATTTCATCTTTATGGGATGCAAGGAATTCTCCTTCAAGGACAACAACTCCCCCTTCATATCTGTCCTCAATTCTTCTACATGCAGGACATATCATTTTTTCAGCGTTAGCAGGTGGAGGCTCAATCCACTGGAAAATACCATCGTGGAAAACCACTCCACATCTTTCACACACAGATGGGTCATGATATTTTTCCTTAGTAAAGTATGGGTCGTGTATATACTCTTTCAGCAGTCTGTCTTTTCTGTTGTTCATTTCAGGCCTCCTTAAAAAACGGTTATTATCATTATTAAATATAGAATTGGGTTATAATTATAACAACAACTGGAGGTGAGCGGCATGAGTTTAAAGGTTTATAACACCCTTTCAGGACAAAAAGAAGAATTTGTTCCTATAAATCCCGGTGAAGTCAAAATATACACCTGTGGTGTTACTGTTTACGATGTTAACCACGTAGGACACGGAAGAAGTTTAATTGTCTTTGATATGATAAGAAGGTATCTCAGGTATCTGGGATACAACGTTAAGTTTGTCAGAAATTTCACTGATGTTGATGACAAGATTATAAACAGGGCAAAAAATGAATGCTTACCTTTTACAGTAATAGCAGACAGATATATAAAAGAGTATTTTCAGGATGCTGAAAATTTCAGGATAGAGCCTGCAGATGTTGAACCAAGGGTAACAACCCATATCCCCGATATTATAGATTTTATCCAGAAGCTTATAGATAAAGGCTATGCCTATGAAGTTGAAGGGGATGTTTATTTTTCTGTTAGGAAATTTAAGGATTACGGAAAGCTATCCAAAAGAAGTGTTGATGAGCTGATAGCAGGTGCAAGGGTAGAACCTGGAGAAAAGAAAAAAGACCCACTTGATTTTGCACTCTGGAAAGCATCAAAAGCAGGAGAACCTGCATGGGATAGCCCATGGGGCAAAGGAAGACCTGGCTGGCATACAGAATGCTGTGCAATGATTTTTAAACATCTTGGTGAAACAATTGATATACATGGTGGAGGTTTAGACCTTACATTCCCTCACCATGAGAATGAGCTTGCTCAGGCAGAGGCTTTGTCTGAGAAACCATTTGCAAGATACTGGATACATAACGGGTTGGTTACAGTTAACGGCCAAAAAATGTCCAAATCTCTCGGAAATTATATAACCCTGAAAGAGATTTATTCTAAATATGAACCGGATATTCTTAGACTACTGGTTTTATCTGTTCATTACAGAAGTCCCCTTGATTTTTCATGGGAAAAGATGGAAGAAACCAAAAAGGCCTACGAAAGACTAAAAAATGCGATGGATGAGTATGAAATACTGGAAAAACTGCCGGAAAATCCAGATTTTGAAGGCCATTTATATGATGCTATTGCAAAGGCTGAACAGGGATTTTATGCTGCAATGAGCGATGATTTTAATACACCTGAGGCTCTGGCTGCATTGTTTAGTCTTGTTAGAGAGATGAATATCCTTAAGGACAAGGCAGTGAAGGAAGGAGGAATATCTAAAAAAGCCCTTGCTTCATACAAAGAGGCTGCAGAAGTGCTTCATAAAATAGGAAAAGATATATTTGGTCTTTTTGATAGCCTGCAACCTTGTGTTGAGGTTGAACAGATTCAGGTAGAGAAAAAAGAAGAGGCAATAGATGAAGAGTTAATAGAAACACTACTTGAAGTTCGAAATATAGCCAGAAAACAGAAAAACTTTGAAATTGCAGATATGATTAGAGATAGACTGCAGCAACAGGGAATAATAATAGAAGATACCCCTGTTGGAACAAAATGGAAGAAAAAATAAAATGGCTCAGGAAAAAATAGCTGAAAGGATATTTGACAGCGTCGTCAAGTCTTACGACGCTTTTTTGTCTTCTGTAACATTTGGACTTATAAATAAATGGCAGAATATACTTGTTGATAATACACCTGTCGGCAAAATTTCTGTTGATCTGGGGACAGGAACAGGAGAGGTTATAAAAAAAATTAAAAAATTCTATCCTCAAACCTTTACCATCGGAGTTGATGTATCCCAGAATATGCTTTTAAAGGCAAAAGAAAAACTCAAAGATACAAATACCGCCCTTGTAAAAGCCTCTGCATACAAAATGCCTTTTAAAAATAATAGTGTTGATTCTATTCTAATGTCCCTTGTTTTCAGACATCTTGATGCTGAAAAAGCAATTCCAGAATTTAGCAGAGTTTTAAAAAAAGGAGGTTATGTATCAATACTGGATATATCAAAGCCACACAAGATAATATTTAACTCAATATTCTTCTTCGCCAATAAAGTATTTAGACCTCTTGGACAAAGGATATTTACAAAAGAAGAATATGACTATTTTATGGAAAGTGTTTTGAATTCCAGAAAACCAGAGGAATTGGAAACACTTTTTAGAAAGTATTCATTTAAAAAAGAATATATAACAACAAAATTTGGTGGTATGGTAGTCATTGCTGTATTTAAAAAGGAAAACTGATATTATAATTAATTAAAAAACGGGGTCAGAAGATGAAAGAGTTCATAGTAGATGCTTCAGATTACGACAAAACAATAATCACAACAGCAATTGAAAGTGGTGCTGATTATATCATTGTTCCGGAAGACAAATTAAAAGAAGCCAAGAAGCTGGGAAGGGTTAATTTTATAACAATTGATAAAAATGGGAATTTGTCAGACGATTTTGTTCTTGTGGTTATAAATGATAAAAAAGATGAAGAAAGGGCTGCCCAGCTGGCCAAATCAGGGAAAAAAGTCATAGTGAAAACAACAGACTGGACGATTATCCCTCTGGAGAACCTGATAGCCCAGTCAGAAAATATCTACGCAGTGGTAAAAAATGCAGATGAGGCAGGTATTGCCGTTGGAATACTGGAAAAAGGAGTTAAAGGCGTTGTCCTCGAAACAAAAGACTTGAATGAGATTAAAAAAGTTGCCAATGTAATAAAAGAAACTACCGAAAAAATAGAACTGGTAAAAGCCAAAGTTACAGCAATTATTCCAGTTGGAATGGGGGATAGGGTTGCAGTTGATACCACCTCCCTGTTTAAAAGAGGGGAAGGTATGCTTGTCGGTAATTCTTCTGCAGGTATGATTTTTGTCCATGCAGAAACAGAAGAAAGTCCTTATGTTGCATCAAGACCTTTTAGGGTTAATGCCGGTGCAGTGCATATGTATACCAGAGTTCCCGGTGGAAAAACTGTCTATCTATGTGAACTGGAAGCAGGAAAAGAAGTTATGGCTTATGATATAGAAGGAAATGGAAGGGCTGTTGTTGTTGGAAGGGCAAAAATAGAAAGAAGACCTATGCTTCTTGTGGAAGCAGAGTATCAGGGTAAAAAACTGAGTGCTGTCCTGCAAAATGCTGAAACAATCAGACTGGTTAAAGGGGATGGTTCATTAGTATCCGTTGTTGACCTTAAGGAAGGAGATGAAATTTTAGGATATGTAGAAGAAGCAGGCAGACACTTTGGTATGAAAGTAGAAGAAACAATTTTAGAAAAATAATTTAAGGTGCTATTATGAACACAGCCTTTAGGGTGGGGCTTTTTGTTTTAATTATTTCTGCTATAGCAGGTTATTTAATAATAACATTCAGTGGTAAAGAGTTCGGAGTGTCAACCAAGGAATATGTGATTTATTTTGATGCTGTTGAAGGATTATCTCAGGGAGCTGATGTTCAGGTAAAAGGTGTTAAAGTCGGTAGGGTAGAAAAGATAGAGTTTGATAAAGGAAAGATAAAGGTAACAATCGGTATCAGGAAAAGCATCCCCATTTATAAAAACGCTAAAGCCTATGTCCGAACACTTGGATTGATGGGAGATAAGTATATATACATAGACCCTGGGACTCCAGATGCCGGAGAGTTGGCGGAAGGAGGAGAGATTACAAACGCGCAGGTTTATGCATCTACAGAAGAGGCTTTTGCATCTGTCCAGGATATAGCCAAAAAAATAGGGAAACTAGTGGATAATCTGAATGATGCCCTTGGAAATGGAAATCTTAAAGAAATGGTTGAAAATATTAAAATCCTTGCTAAACATGCTGACGAAATGGTGGTTGAAAATAGAAAAGGGGTTAAACAGGCAATAGACAATATAGTTGCCATTACCGATAGTCTTAGGAAAGAACTTCCACCACTTATTCAAAAAATAGACAGAATAGCAACAAATCTGGAATCTATAACAGGAGAAAACAGAGAAGATATCAGAGAGCTGATTAAAAATCTAAAAGAAACTTCAGTTGCTCTAAAAGAGAAAACACCAAAAGTTCTTGATGAAATTGGAGCGGCAGCAGAAACAATAAAAGGCACTGTTGGAGAAAACAGGGAGGATATAAAAGTCGCAATTAAAAAGATAAAAGAAGCCTCTGAAAAATTAGACAGAATTCTGGCAAAAATAGACGAAGGAAAAGGAACATTGGGAAAACTGGTTAATGATGATAGTCTTTATGAAAATGCAAACTCCGGAATTAAGGAGTTTGCAAAACCATTTGCAGTTGTAAACAAATCTCAGCTTGATATTATGCTTTATGCGGAAAAGCACACAGGAAACGAGGATTCAAAAGCCGGAATAGCAGGAAAGTTTGCCCCAAGTAGTAATAGCTATATATACGCAGGGCTTCTTACCAATAGCAATGGAACAGTCACAAAAAGGAAAGAATATACAGACAATTCAGGAACAAGAGAAGAAGTTGAAAGGAATTATGGAATTCTGTTTGATGTCCAGTATGCCCACAGGCTTATTGATATATGGAAATCAAGCTTATGGATAAGAGGAGGTCTTAAAGACTCAACAGGTGCAGCAGGTGCAGACCTTTATTTAAATAGAAATCTGGTTGTAAAAGCAGACCTTTATAACTTTGACAGGAAATATCTAAAAAATAACAAGGATATTGATAATCCGCAACTGGATATTTATTTTCAATATAAGATGCCCAGTTATCCAATATTCGTTAGACTTGGAGGTTCTGACCTCCTGAATAGTGATGTAATGGGTATTTATATTGGTGGTGGATTTATGTTCAGAGATAATGATATAAAATATTTACTGGGAAGTATGCCAAAACCTTAATAGAAGAGGATTTAAATGGATAAAGAAAATTTTCTGAAAAATGTGCCACTGTTAGAAGGTATACCGGAAGAGGACTTAGCAGAGATATCAAAATATTTCCATTTAAAAGAGTATAAAAAGAATGAATATATATTTTTTGAAGGGGATGAAGAACCGGGGATATACATTGTTATTGAAGGAATTGTAAAGCTAATAAAAGAAACAGCTGACGGAAAGACAGTTATTCTCAGGCTTGTTACACCTAAAGAGGTATTTGGCTGGCTTGTAGTTGGGGAGAGTAGACCAGAAAGCACATATACAGCTCAAGCGCTTGTAGATACAAAAGTTTTATATATATCAAACAAAGATTTTCTGAAACTTTTAAATCTTTATCCTGCCCTCGCAATTAAGATTACATGTGATGCAAGTAAAATGCTACTTGAAGCCTATGATAGGCTTAAAAGTCTTGCAGCAGAAAAGGTTGAAGGAAGAATTGCTAATCTGCTTTTAGAACTTTCCAAAAAAATAGGAAAAGAGGTTGATGGAAAAATAGTTATAGAAGCTCCTATAACCAGACAGGATATTGCAGAGATGACCGGAACTACAGTTGAAACAGCCATAAGAATAATGAGTAAATGGAAAAAAGAAGGAATAGTTAACACAGAAAGGGGAAAAATAGAGATACTAGACCCTGACTATCTGGAAGATTTGATTGCCTGAGGGAAATATTCTGCTCTAATCCTGTTCTTGAAAATCTTAACTTTTCAGAATATAATAATATTCTAATATTCTTATTATATTTCCGGAAAATAATAAGAGAGGTGAAAAATGAGGAGACTCGGTATATTACTTGCTCTCATTTCGGTTGTCATCACCGGATATGCAAAGGAATTAACCCTAAAAGAAGCAATAGATATTGCTCTTCAAAGAAACTATGAACTTAAAGCATCCCAGCGCCAGTTGAAAAGCAAAGAGCTTGAATATCTGGCAACAAAAGGTTTAAGATGGCCAACAATCACATTCAGTGAAATGTTTATGAGAACTAATATTCCTGGCTGGGCGATGATGAATGAGCTCAACCAGCACAGACTAACAATGATGAGTTCTTCAAAATATGTAGATATGACTTCAATGAATACTATGTTCGGTATGCCTATGTTTCAACCTCCGCATTATCCGGAATGGAACAACTGGCAAACAAAAATCCAGTTTCAACTTCCTATATGGGCAGGTGGAAAGATAGGAACCGGTATTCAGATGAGAGAAAAAGAGTTTCAGGCATCAAAATTTGATTTAGAAAGAACAAAACAGAAAGTTATTTATGATGTCACTAAAGCATATTACGGTGCTTTACTTGCAAAGGAAGCTATAAAATTAGCAAAGCAAGCTTACAAAAGCATGGAAAAGCATTATAAAACTGCTGAAACAATGTATAACAACGGTCTTGCAATATATGCAGATGTTCTCAGGGCTAAAGTTTATCTTTCAAAGGTAAAAAGCAAAATAACAGAAGCAGAAAATCAATATATGGTAGCTAAAAGAGGATTGTTACTTGCAATGGGAATAGATAACGAAGACCCGGGACAGATTGACGTGGTAGGTCAGCTTGAATTAAAAGAGCAACCAAAAGACCTTCAGTTCTGGGAAAAGGTTGCTATTTCTTCAAGACCAGACCTTATAGCCCTTAGAACAAGAGTTGAAAATGCAAAAAGATATGCAGCATTCCAAAAGGGAGATATGCTCCCAACAATTGGAGCATTTGGATATTATCAAATGGATGATAGATATTCTCCGTTTGGCACAGATGGAACAGGATTTACCCTTGGAATAGCTCTTAACTGGAAGATTTTTGATGGTTTTCAGGCATATAACAGATACAGAGCTGCAAAGGAAACTTACAGAAAGTATGCAAACCTGAAAAAAGGTTTTGAGGAGTATATAAAATTCAGTGTGTATAAAGCATACAAAGATTATATGACAGCATTGGATAGACTTAAAGCTGCAGAAGATAATGTCAAATATGCAGAAGAGGTTCTTAAAATTACAGAAAAAAGATATAAAAATCAGCTTGCATCAATGATAGACCTGCTTGATACCCAAACAATGTATGACAAGATAAAATTTGAAAAGGCAAAGGCTACTTATGATGCGAATATATCCCTTCTGGAACTTAAATATCAGGCAGGCCAGTTAAAAAAAGAAAATAACGGAGGAGATAAATAATGAAAAGCGTAGTCAAATTTGTGGTGTTTTTCGTTATACCTATTACTATTTTCATCCTCTGGCTTGGGGGCTTCCTTACACCAAGAGTTGAGCCTGGATATGCAGAAGAAGAAGCTAAAAAGGTGGTTCAGGTTCCAACAATGGTTGTCCAGCCACAGGAAGTTGGACAGGTATATCAGGTTGATGGTTCGGTGATATCCAATAACACAGCAAAAGTTGCAACAAAACTGATGGCAAAAATCCTCAAAATAAATGTTAAAGAAGGAGATTTTGTTAAGAAAGGACAATTATTAGCAGTTTTAGATGATAGTGAGATTAATCAAAATATAAAAGAAGCCTATGCAGGACTTGAAGAGCTTTCTAAAGCAAGGGAAGAAGCAAAAGCAGGTCTAAAGGCTGCACAGGCTGGATACGAGTTTGCAAAAAGAACCTATGAAAGATTTAAAAATCTGTATAAAGAAAATGCAGTTTCAAAACAACAATTTGAAGAGATTGAAACAAAAATGATAGGTGCAAAGGCACAGGTTGATGCCATTAAAGCAAAGCTAAAACAACTTGATGCAAAGGAAAAACAGGTAAGGGCAAAACTTAAATATGCACAAATTATGAAAGGTTATGCTTATGTTAAAGCACCATTTGATGGTGTGATTATCAAAAAGATGAATGATGTTGGAGATATGGCAGCTCCCGGAATGCCAATATTTATCATTGGAGATAAAAATCTAAAATTCATGTCTATGATAGATGAAAGCCTTATAAACAAAGTAAATATTGGAGATGAGATCACAGTTTCAGTGGAAACTATAGGAAAAACTTATAAAGCAAAAGTTGTGGAAAAAAGCAATAGTGTTGACCCTATGAACAGGACATTCACTATAAAAGCAGAACTTCCCCATGACCCAGATTTAAAGCCCGGAATGTATGGAAAGGTAAAAATACCTGTTTCAAAAGAAGAAAAAATTCTTATACCAAAAACAGCAGTATTCCATTGGGGACAGCTTGATGCCGTTTACAAAGTAGATAAAGATGGCATTGCACATATAGCTTTCGTAAAGCTTGGAGAAGAAATAGATGGAAAAGTGGAAGTTATTTCTGGATTAAAACCCGGTGATGTTATTGTTGCAAGTGAAGTTGATAAAGCTTGTGAAGGTTGCAAAGTTCGTTAAACCACTTAGTAGCGGAGGAAAATAAATGGATAAGATAAAGAAACAATACGGGCTTGCCGGAAAGATAGCTAAGGCTTTTATCAATTCACCTCTTACACCTTTACTTGTTTTAGCATCACTGCTAATGGGACTTTTTGCAGTTTTAACAACTCCAAGGGATGAGGAACCTCAAATTGTTGTTCCTATGATTGATATTATGGTTCCTGCACCGGGTAAGCAGGCAAAAGAAGTTGACAAGCTAATCACAAAGCCACTTGAAAAAATAATGTGGGAAGTTTCTGGTGTTGAGTATGTTTATTCTTACGCAGGAGATGGGTTTGGAATAACCACAGTTAGATTTTATGTTGGAACAGATCCTGAAGATGCACTGGTAAGGCTTTATAGTAAGTTAAATTCTAATATGTATAGAATGCCTCCAGGCACAATGCGACCTATTGTAAAACCAAAATCAATTGATGATGTTCCTATTCTTGCTCTGACATTTTACAGTGACAAATATAGTTCTTATGAACTTAGAAGATTTGTTGAACAGGTTGAAGATGAACTTAAGCAGTTAACAAATGTAACAGAAACCACAATAATAGGTTCCAAACCAAAAACAATAAATATATATTTTGACCAGGCTAAACTTAACGCATATCATATAATGCTTCCTCAAGTAGTTCAGGCACTGCAACAGGCTAACTTTACACTGCCTTCAGGGGAAATTGATGAGAATAATTACAAAGTAAAGGTAAGGACAGGGCAGTTTCTTAAAACAGTTGAGGATGTTAAAAATGTAGTTATTGGGGTTTACAACAACAAACCAATCTTTATAAAAGATGTTGCAAAGGTATTTGAAGGGGAAGGAGAACCTACAAATTATGTTGAGTTTGGATACGGAGTTCAGGGAGAAGGAGATAGACATAAGATTTATAATGCTGTAACCCTTGCTATAGCAAAGAAAACAGGAAGTAACGCTGTTTTTGTCGCAGAAGACATTCTCCATAAACTGAAAGAAATCCAGGAAAAATATCTACCAAAAGATGTTCATGTAAAAGTAACAAGAAACTACGGTGAAACGGCTACAGAAAAGGCTAATGAGCTGATTGAACACCTTTTAATAGCAACATTTTCTATTGTTCTGCTGATTGCTGTAACACTTGGATGGAGAGAGTCCCTTATAGTTGCAGTTACTATTCCTGTTACACTGGCAATAGCACTGTTCCTCAGTGAGCTTTATGGATACTCACTAAACAGGGTTACATTATTTGCACTTATATTCTCAATCGGTATTCTGGTTGATAACTCTATTGTTGTTCTGGAAAACATACACAGATGGCTTGAGATGCGGAAACTTCCGCCTGATGAAGCGGCTGTCGTTGCAACAGATGAGGTTGGTAACCCAACAATCCTTGCAACATTTGCAGTTATTGTTGCTCTGCTTCCTATGGCTTTTGTTACAGGTATGATGGGCCCTTACATGAGACCTATACCTGTTAACTCTTCTGTTGCGATGTTCTTTTCTATGCTTGTTGCATTTATCCTGACACCGTATCTTGCAATAAGATGGCTTAAACATGAAGTAGAAGAACTTACTCCGAGAGACCTTGAGAAAGAGGAAGAGGAGACAGCAGGAGTTTTAGCAAAGTTATTTGAAAAAATCTATATGCCCTTATTTAAAAGCCGTTTAAAAAGATGGATATTCCTCGGTGTAATGGGATTGTTACTTCTGATATCTGTTGGAATGATTGTTAAAAGAGCCGTTCTTGTAAAAATGCTACCTTATGATAACAAAAGTGAACTGTTTATTGTCCTTGATATGCCAGAAGGAACAACTCTGGAAACTACATATACCGTAGCTAAAAAGCTTGCTGATTATGTCAAAAATGTGTCGGAAGTGGAAAACTATGTAATATATGCAGGAGTTCCTGCACCATTTGATTTTAACGGTCTTGCAAGGCACTACTATCTAAGAAAAGCACCTTACTATGCAATGATAAAGGTAAATCTTATTGGAAAACATGAAAGAAAAGCCCAGTCCCACGAAATAGCAGAAAGAATAAGAGATGATATAGCAAAAATTGCCAAAGCAAACGGTGCAAAATATGTGGCTGTTGTGGAACCTCCACCGGGACCACCGGTGCTTTCTCCGATAGTGGCTGAGGTATATGGTCCAGATTATAATGAGCAGTTAAAAATTGCACATAAAATAAAGAAAATATTTGAACAAACACCGGGAATTATTGATGTAGGAATATACGCAAATCTACCTCAGAGGGAATATATCCTGAAAATAGATAGGGAAAAGGTCAAACAGTATCACTTGAACGAAGAAATAATAGTTAAAACAATGAGAGTTGCACTTGCAGGATACGATGTCGGTCTCCTGTATTCAGATAAAGATATAGAACCTGTCAAATTATTTGTTAGACTTGATGATAAAAGTAGAACATCACTTGAAAAATTACTTGCGATGAAAATACCAACACCAAAAGGTGGTATTCCAATTGGAACATTTGTTAAAGTAGAAAAAGGCAGCACACAACACGATATTTACAGGAAAAATCTGCAAAAAGTGGTTTATGTAATTGCTAATGTTAATGATTCTGTCGGTTCTCCAGTTTATCCAATTATAGACCTGTGGGATAAGATAAAAGAGATTAAAACTCCTGATGGGAAAGGAATTACAGAGCTCTTAACCCATCAACCTGAAATAGAAGACAAATACTATGTAAAATGGGACGGAGAATGGCAGATAACATATGAAACATTCAGGGATATGGGAATTGCTTTTGCAGTTGCAATTGTAGTTCTGTATATGCTTCTGGTTGGATGGTTTGGTTCATTTAGAATGCCTGCAGTAATAATGTCTCCAATTCCATTTACACTGGTTGGTATAATCCCGGGACACTGGCTTATGGGAGCATTCTTTACAGCAACTTCTATGATTGGATTTATAGCCCTTGCAGGTATTATTCTCAGGAACTCTATACTGCTTGTTCAGTTTGCAGAAGATAAGCTAAAAGAGGGATACTCTGTTGAAGAAGCGCTTCTTGAAGCTGGTATAGTTAGAACAAGGCCAATTCTATTGACAGCTGCTGCGATTATCGTTGGTGCTTTTGTTATTATATTTGACCCGATATTTAATGGTCTTGCTATTGCTCTGATATTTGGAACAGGTGCTTCAACCCTGATTACACTGGTTGTTGTTCCAGTTCTGTATTACATGATAGAAAGAAAAAGAGCACTTACACTTGGTATGGCACCTGCTGTTCCAATTGATGAAAAACCAGAAAAATAATCATATAGGGGCGTCTTCGCCCCTTTTATTTTTGTTTAAAATTTCGTATATAAATTTTTAAATTTGTTCCCCAAATACTTTCAGGAAAAAATATCTGCTTTCTGACCCATTATCAAATTGTTTATTATATTAAACAAAATTTGATATAATTTGTTTATTATGGAAAACATTTTTAGTTTATTTCAGGAAAGATTTATAAGTTTACTTGCCAGATTTGATATTAGCTATAAAAGGTATTTTTATAAAAAAATAAATCTAAACGATAAATTAATTGGTATTATCGGGGCAAGAGGAGTTGGGAAAACAACATTTCTTTTACAATATCTCAAAGAAAATAAGCTTCCGATTTCAAAAAAACTTTATATATCAGCAGACAGTATAGAATTCAGTGATATTTCTCTATTTGAGTTCGCAAAATATTTTGAAAGTGTTGGAGGAAAAGTCTTAGTAATAGATGAGATTCATAAATATAAAGATTTTGAAAAACATTTAAAGCAAATTTATGATTTTTTAAATCTGAAAGTTTTATTTTCAGGTTCCTCAGCTATCAGATTGGAACACTCCAAAAGTGATTTAAGCAGAAGGGCTGCAATTTATAAAGTAAATGGTCTGTCTTATAGAGAGTTTTTAGAATTAAAACTTGGAGTTTCATTTAAAAGCTATACTCTTAAAGAAATTTTAGAGAATCATATTGATATTTCTTATGAAATTTCAAAAATCATAAAGCCCCTTGAGTATTGGAAAGAATACTTGCAAAAAGGTTTTTATCCATTCTATTTTGAAAATCCAGAAACTTATTACATAAAACTGGAACAAATCATAAATACAGTAATAGAAACGGATCTGCCTTTTGTTTTTAACATTGAAATTGAAAACTTAATTAAGTTAAAAAAGTTAGTAAAACTGATATGTGTTTCAGAACCTTACGAACTTAATTTATCCAAATTGGCTCAGAAAATAGAGATAAACCGAGTTACTTTATACAAATATATAGATTATCTACATAGAGGAGATATTCTGTTTATTTTAAAATCTTCTCAAAAAGGAGATAGTATTTTTACCAAACCTGAAAAAATATATATGAACAACACAAATCTGAATTATTGTTATTGTGAAAATCCTAAAATCGGAACAATAAGAGAAACATTTATAATTTCAATGCTTCGGGAAGACCATCAGATTGAATATCCTAAAAAGGGTGATATTAGGATTGATGGAAAATATATATTTGAGATAGGAGGAAAAAATAAAAAACAAACTCAGATAAAAAATCTAAAAAATAGCTTTTTGATAATAGATGATATAGAAGTTGGAACAAAAAACAGAATACCGTTGTGGTTGTTTGGATTTTTGTATTAACTAAAAGTCATCTTGGTATATTTATCACTATTTGATAAGCCTGGTTTTTAGGGATTTTGTATTGCTGGGAAATTGTTTTGGCTATCTCTTTAGCTTTTAATCCTTGAGAAATAAGTTCTTTTATTGTTTTTTCTATTTCCTCGATATCAATCTGTTTTTCTACAACAGGATGGCATATTATAACAAATTCACCTTTCAGGTATTCCTCTTTTGAGCTTAATTCCTGTATAACCTGTGCAGGTTTGCCTCTGAAGAATTTTTCATGGATTTTTGTAAGTTCTTTTGCTACAACAACATCGGATTCAGGAGCAAGTTCGTTAATATTTTGTAGTGTGTTCAAAACCCTTTTAGGACTTTCATACAGTATAAACGTTATTCCTATATTTATAAGCTCCTGAAGCCTTTTTAGTTTTTTTTCTTTTTTGTTAGGCAGGAATCCTTCAAACAAAAATCTATCTGTCGGAAGTCCTGAAGCTGATAATGCCACAGCACCTGCAAATGCTCCCGGTATCGGAACAACCTGATAACCTTTTTCCCAAGCCAGTTTTACCACTCTGTATCCTGGGTCAGATATGCAGGGAGTGCCGGCGTCAGATACAAGAGCTATATCTTCCTTCTCCAGCAAAGAAACAAGTTTTTTTGCTGTTTCTTCTTCATTATGTTCGTGGTAAGAAATAAGTTTTTTTCCTGTAATTGAGTAATGGGTAAGTAGCCTGTGGGTTATCCTTGTATCCTCACAGGCTATAATATTTACTGATTTTAAGACTTCAATAGCTCTAAATGTTATATCTTTTAGATTTCCTATTGGTGTTGCAACAACATAAAGCGTTCCCATTATGGAAGGACAGCAGATAAAGTTGTGTTTTTGATAAATATACCGTTTTTATAAACGGAAACTTCTCCGTTTATGAGACCATTTATACGCTGATTAACTTCTCTTTGTAATATTTTTATCCTTTTTTCTGTGTGTGGAGGTATAGATATTTCAGAAAATTTTTTATTTTTCATTTCCCAGATAATAAGATTTATTTTTCTAAAATCAACTACAGTATTGTTATCTATGATTAGATATCCTGTTAAATATTTTTTCCCGTCTCTTATATCAAGAATATAATGAACTTTCCAGCTTATCCCCTGAATTGGATACTTTATTTTGAATGTTTCAGATTTTGCTTCATTTGAGTTTACTTTTAATGTTATTTGAGGGGAGAAAAGTTCTTCCCATCTTTCAGGTGAGGATATTCTGGAAGGAAATTCAGGTAGAGTTGTAACTATAAATCCTTTTTTAGAGTTTATTGTTATGTATTTGCCGTTAATTGAGATAACATCTCCTCTGATTATTCTGCCTTCTCCTTCAATTGTTACATGTTTTCCTATGAGATTTTTTTTCCAGTTTAGAGAAGTTTTTTCCAGAATGTAGCTGCTGATTGTTGAACCACCTGTTGTAGATATTTTAATTGCATTGTAATCTGCAATAGGAAGAATAGAAATCGGGCCAATCAGATTTTCTCCCTGAGCTACCATAAACTCTTCTTCTTGAATGTATGTTGCATATTTGCCTTTAGTTAAAATCAGGGTATCTGCGAAAGTAATTGAGAATATACACAGAAACACAACCAGAATTTTTTTCAATTTCTCACCTCGCCATAGTTATTTGAAGATAATAATATAACAAATATTTTATAATATCTTATTGGCTAAATAATTGTCAGGAGGACTTTCTTTGAGCAGAGAATACAACTTTTCCCAGATAGAAGAAAAACTTCTTAAAGAATGGGAAGAAAACAATGTATTTAAAACAGAAGAAAAGCCAGATAAAGAAAAATTCTATGTCCTTGAGATGTTCCCTTATCCTTCAGGAAGAATTCATATGGGACACGTTAGAAACTATGCTATTGGTGATGTTGTAAATAGATACCTTAGAATGAAAGGTAAAAACACCCTTCACCCTATGGGATGGGATGCTTTTGGAATGCCTGCTGAAAATGCAGCAATAAAAAGCGGCGTCCATCCTGCAAAATGGACTTATGAAAATATTGATTATATGAGAAAAGAGCTTAAAAGGCTTGGTTTTTCTTATGACTGGGATAGGGAGGTAACAACCTGCTCTCCAGAATACTACAGATGGAACCAGTGGATTTTCCTTAAAATGCTTGAAAAAGGCATAGCTTACAGAAAATCGGCAGTTGTTAACTGGTGCCCCCATGATATGACTGTTCTTGCAAATGAGCAGGTTATAGAGGGAAGATGCTGGAGATGTGATACCCCTGTTGTTCAAAAGGAAATACCTTCATGGTTTCTTAGAATAACAGATTATGCTGAGGTTCTTCTTGATGACCTTGAGGAGCTAAAGGGAAAGTGGCCTGAAGCTGTTCTTACGATGCAGAAGAACTGGATAGGAAAGTCTATTGGTGCAACAATTAGATTTCCAATAGAGGACTCAACCTCTGTTTTAGAGGTATTCACCACAAGACCAGACACCATTTTTGGTGTTACATTTATGGCTTTAGCCCCAGAACACCCCCTTGCAATAGAACTTGCAAAAGGCACAGAATATGAAGAAGAAGTTGAAGCATTTGTAAATAAATATCTCTCAATGTCCACAAGAGACAGAAACATCGTTGATGAAAAAGAGGGTGTCTTCACAGGTAGATATGCCATAAACCCATTAACAAATGAAAAGGTTCCAATATGGATAGCAAACTATATCCTATGGGGATATGGAACAGGAGCAATTATGGCTGTTCCTGCTCATGATGAAAGAGACCACGAGTTTGCTAAAAAATACGGTATTCCTATAAAACCTGTTATAAAGCCTGTTGAAGGAGAACGGGATTACGAAAAAGAGGCGTTTACAGAAGAAGGTATTTTAATCAACTCCAATGGATTTGATGGATTAACCTCAGAAGAAGCAAAAGAAAAAATCACTCAGGAGCTTGAAAAAAAAGGCATAGGAGAAAAAACTATAAACTTCAGGCTTAGAGACTGGAATATATCAAGACAGAGATACTGGGGAACACCAATTCCTGTTATATACTGTGATGATTGTGGAATAGTCCCTGTTCCAGAAAAAGACCTTCCTGTAGTTCTTCCTGAAAATGTTGAGTTTACAGGAATGGGTAATCCACTGGAAAAGGTTGAAGAGTTTGTAAATACAACCTGTCCAAAATGTGGAAAGCCAGCAAGAAGAGAAACAGACACAATGGACACATTTATAGATAGCTCATGGTATTTCCTTAGATACTGTGACCCTCATAATTACAAAGCACCATTTGATAAAGAAAAGGCAGACTACTGGATGCCTGTTGACCTATATATAGGTGGTATTGAGCATGCAGTTCTTCACCTTCTTTATTCAAGATTTTTCACAAAATTCCTGAAAGAAATAGGACTTGTAGATGTTAAAGAGCCATTTACCCAGCTTTTAACTCAGGGAATGGTTCTAAAAAAATGGATAAAGATAGAAAAACTCCTTGAGATATTAGGGCTCACCGAGAATTCAACTCTAACAGAGCTTTTCGCCAAATATAATATAGACAAAACAGATGATAAAACCATAAAACAGTGGCTTGAGGAAAACCATTTAACAATAAACGATAATGCCACGTTACTCTTTGAGAAACTCGGGCTACCTATGGAAAAACTCAAAGAGCTTGAGGAGGAATACGGAAAAGCAGACAAAATGTCCAAATCAAAACATAACACAGTTGACCCTGATGAGATGATAGCAAAATACGGGGCTGATACAGTCAGGTTATATACTCTATTTGCTGCACCACCTCAAAATAGCTTTGCATGGACAGATAGCGGTATAGAAGGAGCACATAGGTTTTTAAGAAGGGTGTGGAATTTTGTAAATGACAGAGCAGAAGAAATAAAAGGCGTATCTTATTCAAAAGAAGACTTTAAAAATCTATCAGAAGAAGACCAGAAGCTTAGAAGAAAACTCCACCAGACAATCAAAAAAGTAAATGATGATATAACCAGAGAATACCAGTTTAATACTGCAATAGCAGCTATTATGGAGCTTATGAATGAACTTACTTCATATAAGGGAGAAAATAAAAAGCTGTTAAAAGAAGCGATAGAAAATCTAATTTTGATGCTTTCCCCTTTTACACCGTTTATTGCAGACGAACTGTGGAGAATAATTGGGAATACCGGTTATACAATTGAACAAAAATTCCCTGAGCCAGATGAAGAGGCTTTAATAGAAAAAACAAAAGAGATACCTGTCCAGATTAACGGTAAAGTTAGAGCTAAAATAACTGTTCCTGCAGATGCAGATGAAGAAACCGTCAAAAATATTGCTTTTGAAAATGAAAATGTCAAAAAATGGACAGAAGGTAAAAATATAGTTAAGGTTATCTTTATAAAAGGAAAAATTTTGAATATAGTTGTCAAGTAAACAGGAAAGGGGAGGGGGATGAAAAATTTTAAGGAAACATGGAGCTGGGCTTTTTCTGTTATTGGTATACCCAAATTATTCTGGAGTTTATTTTTTCTATTGTTTGGAACAACAATAATATCTTTTATTCCTATTATTGGAAATATTACTATACTGATAGAAATTGTATTTTTTTCAGTATCTTTGAAGATAGCAAAAATTTTTGACGAAAGTTCTTCACGACAGGAATATAAGAATAAATTGGCTTCACTGGAATTTAAAAAACTTCTTTTTGATGAAATAGTTAAAGCTTCCGCTGTTTTTCTCGGGTTTATTATTATTATGGTTATTTCTTTTATTTTGACCTTTCTTCCTATATTTTTCCTTGCTCTTAAAGGTGCAACAGGAGGTAATATAGATTTTTATGATGCATTGTATATGCTGCCGTTTTTAATCATTATTTCAATTATTTTTTATATGTACCCATACATTATAGGTAAGGTTGCTTTAAAGTCTGAAACTTTTGAAGATGCCTTTAAAGCAATGTTTGCTTTTGTTTTTCCTTCTGAATTGAAAAAGGTAATTTTCAATCTGAAGTATTTTATTCTTTCTTTGAAAGCTTTTTTAGTGTTTTTAGTCATAGGTATCATATTTTTCATTTCTCTCATTCCTGTATTTCCTGCCATGGCAAAACTGGATGAAAATGAATTTAGTGCCTTGTTAATTCTAGATTATTTATACATCTCTATTGTTTTTTCTTTTATATATCTATATATGCTGTTTTTTATGTCAAATTTTTATGCCCTTGCTTACAGAACAGCAGAAGAAAAAACGGAATTTGAGAAATCTGTTCAGGGATTGTTTTAAAGATTACATAACACTATGATAAACTAAAGATAAGGTCTATCTATCTAAGGAGGAGCAGAAATGGCTTATAAAAAAATACTCATCGGTTATGATGGCTCTGAAGCAAGTAAAAAAGCACTTAACAAAGCCGTTGAACTGGCAAAAAGCTGCGAGAGTGAGCTGCATATTGTAGGTGTTGTAAGGCCTTTCGAATTTGCTGCTATAGATTATATTCCTCCTGAAGAAATAGAAGAGTATGAAAAAGAGGAATTAACAAAAGAAGAAAAATATCTAAAAGAAGCAAAAGAATTTGCTGAACAAAATGGTATTGAGGCAATCACTAAAGTTCTTGAAGGGGAACCTGCAGAAGAGTTAATGGCTTATGCAGATGACAACGGCTGTGACCTGATTGTTGTTGGACATAGGGGTGTTGGTGGATTTAAAAGAATGCTTCTTGGAACAACAGCCGGAAACCTTGTTAAATATGCAAATCAGTCTGTTTTAGTTGTTAAATAATTAAGCTTTTTTCCATTTGTCAATTAATTTGGGATATATTAGAACAACAAATAGAACAAGAATAAGGAATGCTACTGCCGCAAAGTAGTATTCCTTTGCCTGCCCAAAGAAATGCTCTGCTGCTTTTCCAAAAAAGTATCCAATAGATAGATATATTACTGCCCAGAAGAAAAGAGATATTAGATTAAAGAATATAAACTTTCCGGTGCCAAATCCGGTTGCACCCATAAGCATCATAGGGACAATTCTCATTCCATATAAAAATCTGATTATAAAAATTGATAGCACACCGTATTTTTGCAAAAGTTTTTTTGCCCTTCGGTATTCTTTACGGGTATGTCTGTTTCGTAATAAAATCTGGCGGCCTTTCCATTTCCCTGCGAAGAAATATAAAAGCTCATGGGAAAAAGCGCCTGCCATAGCAGATATAAGGGAAATATATGGATTAAGGAGTTTCATTTTTATAAAAAACCCTACAACCAGTAAAAATAATTCACCCTCCAAAAATGTGCCTACAAATACGGCAATATATCCGTAATGTTGAAGAAATTGCTCTAAGTTTTCTATTTATATTACCCCCTTATATATATCAGATTTATTATATCCCATTGATATACAACTCAAAAATATGTATTATTCCAGTATGGAAAAGGAAATAGTTTTGTGTATCACTGGGGCAAGTGGAACTGTTTATGGGCTCAGGTTGCTCGAAGTATTATCTGAAAACTTTACGGTAAATCTTATTGTTTCAAATAGTGCATTTACAGTTATGGAAAAGGAATTGGATATTTCAAAGGAAGAATTTTTAAGAAAGTTGCCTGAAAACTGTATTTTTTTCTCCCAAAATCAGATATACGCCCCTGTGGCAAGCGGCTCTAAACTTGTGCAAACAGAAGGGGTTATCGTTGCTCCCTGTTCAACTGGAACATTAGGGGCTATTGCAAATGGAATATCCAGCAATCTAATTCATAGAGTTTGTGATGTTGCTTTAAAAGAAAGGAAAAAACTTTATTTGCTTATTAGAGAAATGCCTTTGTCTCTTATACATTTACAGAATATGGAAAGGATTACACAGGCAGGGGCTATTGTTTCTGTAGCTTCTCCGGGATTTTATCATAAGCCTCAAACAATAGAAGATATGATTGATTTTGTTGTTGGGAAGGTTCTGGATAGTTTTGGGATAAAGCACAATTTATATAAAAGATGGCAAGGGTAATTATGCAAAAAGTTCTTTTATATCTATTTTTGCCTTACAACCATTTTTTAAACTAATTTCAAGAAAACCATCTTCACCATCAAAATATTTATCAAATTTTCCATTTACAAGCTGGAAAACCCTTACCTTTTTAATATCCGGATAAGCCAGAATATAAAATGGAACTTTTTCCCTTTCGTATATCTCAAATTTTATATGTTCATCTTTGTATGCCGTTGATTTTGAAACCACCTCAACAACTATTTCAGGGGTTTCCTTTAAGTATTCCTCTATATCTTTGCATATTACTATTAAATCAGGTCTGACTACAGTATCTTCGGATATAATCCAGTCAAGTTCAGGGTAAACTTTACAGTTTTTATTGCATTTTTCCAGTTGGTTTGCTATCTGTCTTCCTATTTCAAAGGCAACTTTTTGGTGTTTTCCTAAAGGAGACGGTGCCATAGCATAGGCAGTTCCCTCTATAAGTTCCCAATCCCCTTCCCATTGCCTATAATCATCTACCGTATATCTGGGTAAATGTTTTGCTTCTATACCCATTTAAATCCTCAAAAAATTTTTTTAATGGTATTATAAATTTTAATATTTAAAGGTGGTTTAGCAAGGTGAAAATTTCTGAATGTGTTGAGCTGTTTTTGTCTTATATATCTGATAAGTCACCGCATACTATCAAAAACTACAGGTCTGACCTTAAACAGTTTGCTCAGATTGTTGGGGATAAGGACGTAGAAAAAGTAACAAAGGCTGATATTGCAAAATTCAGAATGGTTCTCCAATCCCATAAGAAAAAATCCTCAACAATAGCAAGAAAACTTGCATGTATAAACTCATTTTTTGAGTATTTAATAGATTTAGAGATAGTAAGCTCTTCTCCAATAACTCGCTCCCATAGACCGAAAATATCCCAGAAAATACCTTCAGCCCTTTCCCATGAAGAAATTAAAAAAGTTATAAATGCAACAAAAACATTAACAGAAAGGGTTATTGTGGTTATTATGCTTACAACAGGGCTTAGGGCATCTGAACTGCTTGGGATAAAACGGGATAATATTTTGCTGGAAAAAGAGGGAAAGATTTTTAATGTTGATGCTATTTATAACACAGATTTTTCTGAAGAAGATATTATGTATATCAGGGTTACAGGAAAAGGGGATAAAGAACGGGAAGTCCCAATAACAGGAGAGCCTATGAAATTGTTTATAGAGTATCTGAAGTTTAATAATTCACCACAGGTATTTCCTATTTCTTACTATTCTCTTTGGAAGATGATTGTAAATATCGGTAAAAGAGCCGGTTTATCCTTACATCCCCACAAACTCAGGCATACAGCTGCAACTATTGCATTGCAATCCGGGGCTGAATTGAGGATTATTCAGGAGCTTTTAGGCCATGCTTCTCCTATTACAACTGCAAGATATGCAAAAGTTGGTCAAAAGCAGCTTTTAAAAGCCACAAAAGCCCTTTCAGAGAATATCAAGTTTTAATCCCATTGCGTGCAAATTTGCTTTTGCCTTTAAAATTGTTTCCTGATACTCGCTTTCTGGGTCAGAATCGGCTACTATTCCGCTTCCTATATAGACATAGGTTTTGTTTTTTTTGAATATACTTTGTCTGATGGCTACGCTGGATACAAAATCAAGATTAGGTTTGATTAAAAATGTTATTCCACAATAAACTCCTCTTCTGTGTTCCTCAAGTTCATCAATAATCTCGATTGCTCTTTTTTTAGGTGCACCTGTCACAGAACCGGGAGGAAAAGTATTTTTTATTATATGGCTAAACAGTGTATTTTCATTTATTTCCGCAGATATAGTGGAGACCATCTGCAGCAAGGAATTATATTCCTCAATATCAAATAGTTTCTCAACATGAACGGAGCCAGCAACGGCTATTCTCCCAAGGTCATTTCTCATAAGGTCTGTTATCATTAAATTTTCTGCTCTTTCCTTTTCTGAGTTTAAAAGCTCGTTGTAGTAATTTTTCCCGACAGGACGGGTCCCTTTTATAGGTTTTGTGTATATTTTTTTACCTGTTTTTTCCAGAAAAAGCTCCATTGAACCTGATATCAGGGAAAAATTCTTTTCCTGTATATGCATCAAATAAGGAGCAGGTTGGTATTTAATTAGATTTCTAAATATTTTATCGATGTTGAAAAATCCGTCTATTTCTATTCTGTGTGAGAGATTTACCTGATAGATATCTCCCTCTGATATGTATTTCTTGGCCTTTTGAACCATTTTGATAAATCTGTTTTTGTCTGGGAATTTTATCTTTTTTATTAGTGAGGAGTGTTTTTTTTCTTTTTTTAGTTGAGGTTCAAAATTTTTGAAAAAGATCATGTAAATTTCAGGTAATCCGATATCATCTTTCTTATGGGATTTTTCAGGGAATAAATGCTTTTTGTAATCATAGGAGATAAAACCTGCTGCAAAGAGTTTGTTTTTCAGGATAAGTTTTTCAAGTATTGGTAAAGGATTGGTTGTTTTTATAATTTTATTATTAATGATTAATATATTACTTTTATAAATAGCCCTATATACGGGTTTATTTATGGTTATATATTTATACCCGGAAAGCCATTTTTCTTTATCTGAAAAAAATTCTATTTTCACCCTTCCTTCCTATAAAAAATCATATATAATTATAATTAAGGAATTTTCTAAGAGGGGGATGATGAAATACAAGGTTTCTAAAGAGGAGTTAGACGCCCTCTTTAGAGAAGTTTATAGCTCTCCTCAAGCAGAGAAAGATTATACTACACCTTCTTTAAAAATTGAAGAAGAGTATAAATTTCTGGCGTATAAGTATAAATATGCTTTGAAAAACTTTTTAATATCAAATATCCCTGTCCAGTTTAATATTATTTCATTTAATTCGTATGTAGGTAATCAAATTTCGGAGAAGAACTTTTATATAAATGGATATGATGTTGAAAAGAAATACAGACTATATGTATGTGCTTCTGAAAGTATTGAGGATATAATAAACCAGCATCTTAATTTTGATGTGAATAAGCTATTGAATGATAAATTTAATATTCAAAGTTTTCTTGATAATTTATCTGATGTAATGGTTTCCCAGCTAAAAAATGATTTTCCTTTCACTTTTAGAAAAATAAATAGACCTGTTATCCAGTTTTATGAAGATGAATTTGTAAAACTGGAATATAAACTTGATATAAAAGGGAAAACAACCCAAATAAGTTTGTTAATTGAAAAAACAATGGTTGATGCTGTTGATATATCACCGTTTGTTTTTTCCCCGCCTACAACAATTGGGAAGAAGAAAGTTAAGAAATTAAAGGATATGCTTCCAGTTTCATTTGAAGTTGTTTCAAAACCTATTAATATTTCTGTAGATATGCTCAATTCCGGTCAGGAAATAGAGATAACACCTGAATTTATAAAGCAAATAAGGTAGGAGGCCATCATTAAAGATACAATAATTAGATTTTTATCAAATGATGTAGATGATATTCAGGTTATAGATATAGAAACTCCTCAAGTTTTGAATGAATCTTATTTTGCTGTAACAGACGGAAAAAACACTCTTTTTATTAAAGGAGAACTGCTGGTAAAGCTCCTTTTTTCTAAAGGTTCTAACTGGGGAGAGAAACTGTTTGAAGAGGTATTTGGTTCGGAAAACCCTCAAACAGAAGTTCTTGAAACTATAGAACTTAAACCTGGAGATAAAGCATTTAATATAAAAACTCCCGATGAATATTTTGAAAATGGAATAGTAGTTAGACTTCCTGATATACAAGCTAAACCGGTAAAAAAAGAACAACCTTCTGTAAAGCAAGTATCACCACAGATATCTTTACCTGTGGTCATAAGATTGTTTAACAAAAAAATACCTCTATCTGAGATAGACAAATTAGGTGAAACTTCAGAAATTCTTTTATCCAAGAATAAAGAAATGGATGTTGAACTCCTTGTAAATGGAAATATTATAGGTAAAGGTACACTAAAAAAGATTGAAGACAAATATAAACTAAAGATTTCAGAGTTATATCTATAAATGCAGGCATTGTTATTTTCGTGGCTTACCTTTCTGATAGGGGTTGTTTTTTTAGAAAAAGGATTAAAGAATGTTAAGTATTTGGCAGGTAGTTTTTTTACCCTTGTTGCAATTTTTGTCCTAAGTAGCTTTCCGTTAAACCATAATCTGCTTAACTCACTTTTTATTCTGTATTTTTACTTTATTTTTCTACATATTTTTTCTGACAAAAGCTGGAAGTTAAAGGGATATGTATCTATATACTACTTAATGGTTTTTGCTGCCTATCTGGGAATTTTTTTTTATAAGCCTGAATATCTGAATTTTGTTGTTCCATTTGCTGCTTTTCCCCTTTTGTTCAAAAAAAATTACAGTAGAACGGATACTATCTTATGGGGTTTGATTGTTCTATCTGTTGCCTTTAGTTATCCAATAAGTCATCAAGTTTTTTATATTTTGAATATTTTATTTGCTTTGTTCTTTATAAAAGAGAGTGTCCAAAAACTTTATATTGAACTTGAGAAAGAAAAAAGAAGATATAGAGATTTTGTTGATAGGGCTATAAACAGTGAAATTCAAAAACAGTATGCTCAGCTTGATGATGAACTTAAAATAACATACAAAAAACTAAAGGAAATCTTTAAGCTAAGTAACTATACCCTCTCACCATCAAAAATAGAGGATATTGCTGAAAGGGTTGTTGAAGGATTACATAACTTGGGATATTCAGGTGTTGTTGTTTATGTGGATACAGGGGAGGAAAATATTTATAGAAAAAGTGGATTTTTCCCAAATATAAATTCTTATTTAAGTGACAAATTCCAGAGTATTGAAAAAATAACAATCTCACCGGATGAAAAACATATTTTCCTTCCTCTAAAAAGTGATAAAGGGAAATTAGGAGTCTTAGGGGTATATAAAAAAGAAGGCATAATGCCCAAAGAGATAGAATATTTATCCACTTATGCGAACTCTGTTGCTATATCCATAACAAAAACAATCTACTTTAGAGAGATTAATAAGCTTCAAGAACTACTTGAAAAAACATTTGAATCTGTGGATATTGGAATTGCCATTGTAAATAAAGATTTTAGAATTGAAAAGGCCAATAAAGCCCTGATAAACATAGTGGGACAAAAGCCAGATACAGATATATTTAGCCTAATACCTGAGTTACAGCCCCTTGAAAAGGATTTCAAGGAGGTAATCCAGAAAAGAAAAACAATAGATACAGTGCTTTCATCAATCAGTAAAAAAGGTTCAATTTATAGGGTAAAAGCCCTTCCCCTGATATCAGGAGATTTTGAAGATCCTGAAAATATTGTTCTAATTATTGAAGATATAACTGAGAAAGAAAAATTAGAAGCACAGCTTCTTGAGACAGAAAAACATGCAGTTATTGGTAAGATGGCAGCAGGTTTATCCCATGATATTAAAAATCCACTGGCAGCTATTGCAGCTTCAGCTTTTGCAATTAAGAAAAGGGCGAAGACTCTTAATGATAACAGAATAATCCAGCTTTCTGAGAAAATAGAAAAAAATAGTCAAAGGGCGTCAGATATTATCACAAGATTATTAAACTATGCCAAGCCTTCTTATTACAAAATAGAAAAGGTGGATTTAAGGGAAATTCTACTCTCCGCTCTTGACCTTGCCTTGCCTGAAAATTTAAAAAGAAAAGTAAAAATCAGCAAAAGATTAAACAAAAACATCTATACCTATGGAGATGCAACTGCGCTTCAGAGAGTATTTATCAACCTGTTAATGAACTCAATAGAAGCGATGAACAATGAAGGAAAAATAGATATAAAACTCAGTAAAAATGAACATTATGCCGTTATATCTATAAAGGATTACGGTCCTGGAATTCCCGAAGATATGATAGAACATATATTTGACCCATTTTTTACCACAAAAGAAAAAGGAACAGGTCTTGGTCTTTCTGTTGTAAGTAAAATAATTAAAGACCATAGAGGAGAGATTGAAGTAAGAAGTCAGGAAAATGAAGGAACAGAATTTATTGTAAAACTACCTTTGGCAGAGGACTAATATGGAAAAGGGTAAAATTCTTCTGGTAGATGATGAAGAAGATATTCTTACTTCATTTCAGATAATATTAGAAGACGAAGGCTATTCTGTAGATACTGCAAACAGTGCTGTGGAAGGACTGGAAAAAGCAAAGCAGGAATTATATGACCTGATTATATCTGATATGCGTATGCCTGAAATGACAGGGGAGGAATTTTTAAAAAAACTCCGAACTTTTAATAAAATAACAAGTTTTATTGTAATGACAGCTTATGGCACTATACAGAATGCTGTTGAATGTATGAAGGAAGGAGCGTTTCACTATCTTACAAAACCTGTTGATTTTAATGACCCATCTGTTTGGAAATTAATACAGGAAGCTGTTGAAAAAGCCCAGATTCTTAAAGAAAATCAAAGGCTTAAAGAAGAGCTTGAAGTTGTTAAAGCCGAGGTTGATTTTATCATTACAAGAAATCCATTAATGCAAAATATAATTGAGTTTATTAAAAAGATAGCTTTGTTTGATAATACTGTTTTGATTTATGGTGAAAGTGGCGTAGGAAAAGAGCTTGTAGCAAAAGCTATTCATAAACTTAGTCCCAGAAAGGACAAGCCATTTATCCCTGTAAACTGTGCAAATATATCACCTGAGCTTATGGAAGCTGAATTTTTCGGATATAAAAAAGGTGCATTTACAGGGGCTAATAAAGACAGTGCAGGGTTAATAGAAAAGGCTAACGGTGGAACATTATTTTTAGATGAGATAGGAGAAATACCCTATGATATGCAGGCCAAATTCCTGAGATTTCTGGAAACAAAAGAAGTTAGAAGAATTGGTGAGGAAAAGACAAGAAAAATAGATGTTCGTATAGTTGCTGCCACAAATAGAAATCTGGAAGAGATGGTCAAAAAGGGAGAATTCAGAGAAGACCTGTATTTTAGAATAGGTGGTTTCAAAATAGAAATTCCGCCGCTTAGAGAAAGGAAAGATGATATTCCACTACTTGTTGAGTATTTTATCCAGAAATTTAATGAAAAATATAACAGAGATGTAAAGGGAATAACTCCGCAGGCTCTAAAAATATTAGTTGAGTATGACTGGCCGGGAAATGTTAGGCAGCTGGAAAATATGATATATAAAGCCTGTATGCTAACTGAACCGGGACAACCTATAGATATTAAGAATATAGACCCTGAAATAAAAGGTACTTCGGAATTCCCGTTAAGTTACTCAGAAGCTAAAAAACAGTATATGGAAAAATTTATGAAAACATATCTCGGGGTTTTGCTTTCTATGACAAATGGAAATATCTCAAAAGCCGCTAGAATGGCAAATATAGAAAGACAATCCCTGCAAAAATTACTAAAAAAATATAATGTAGACCCTGCAAAATACAGAAAATAGCTATTGAAATTTATCTCAAAAGATACTATTTTTCTGTCAGTTATAAATTATTGGAGGTTATGGAAAAATTTGAAAACAATGGTTCAACAAAGAACAGAAGACCTGAAAACACTGGAATATTTTAAATTCCTTGATTATCTATCACAACTTACCCCAAATGAAAAAACAAAAGAGAAAATAAAAGGACTAAAACCTGCAACAGATAAATATCCTGTAGAAAACAGAATTACCAGAACACAGGAATTTTTAAATATTCTTAATCATGCAGGATATTTTCCACTTTCTGAATTTCCTGAAGTGGATACTGCCCTTGAACTACTTTCAATAGAAGAGAGTATTCTCTCTCCACAGGAAATACTGGATATAGGCAGTATTCTAAAAATATCAAGGGATATAAAAAACTTTTTATCCCCTTACATAAAAGAAACCCAGCAACTACAAATTATATACAAAGACCTTTATTCTTCACGGGAAATGGAAAGAATTATTACAGATAGCATAGACCCATCAGGAATGATAAAGGACTCAGCCAGTAGAGACCTTTATAACATCAGAAAGAATATAAAAGAGGTTGAAAAACAAATCACAACAATTCTTGAAAAGCTATTAAATAACTCAAAATTTGCAGATGTTCTGCAGGATAGGATTATCACAATAAGAAGGGATAGATATGTTATTCCTGTTAAGCATAATTTTGCAGGAAAAATTCAGGGTATTATTCAGGACAGGTCATCTTCCGGACAGACGGTATATCTTGAGCCTGTTGGCGTTGTAGAGCTAAATAATAAGCTCTCAGACCTGAAATTGCAGGAACATATTGAGATAAGGAAAATCTTGAAATTTATAACAGATATACTCAGGGATAAATATCAGCACATTTCAAGGACATATCAGGCTATTATAGAATTTGATTTTCTTTACACAATAGGAAAATACAGCAGAGAGTTCAGCTGTGTATTTCCAAAGCTTAAGGATAGGATGGACTTAAAACAGGTCAGACATCCTATATTTTTGTTTATGGGAAAAGAATTTAAACCAATAGATCTTAGATTAGGAGAAAAGAAAAAAGGTTTAATCATTACGGGGCCCAACACTGGAGGAAAAACAATAGCCCTTAAAACAGCAGGCTTATCAGCATTACTGGTGCAATCCGGAATTCCTGTTCCTGCAGAGGAAGAAAGTGAAATTCCTGTATTTGAAGGGGTATTTGCAGATATCGGAGATATGCAGTCAATAGAGCAGAATTTATCCACATTTTCAGCCCATATAAAAAATATCAAAGAAATACTCCAGCAAGCCGGAGAGAAAAGCCTTTTACTCCTTGATGAGCTTATTCCTGGAACTGACCCGGATGAAGGTGCAGCAATAGGTATTGGAATACTTCATAAAATAGAAGAATTAAATGCCTATGTAATGGCAACAACCCATTTCAAACAGATTAAGATTTTTGCCCTTTCTGATGATTATTTTGAAGTTGCTTCGGTGGGATTTGATAAAGAAACACTTTCACCAACATATACCCTTCACTACAACTCTGTCGGAGAAAGTATGGCATTCTATATTGCAGAAAAACTTGGAATTAATGAAGAGGTTCTGGATATTGCAAGGAAATATATAGATGAAACATTCCTCCAACTTGAAAAGGCAATTCAAGAGCTTGAAGTTTATAAGGCAAAATATGAAGAGGAATTAAAGGAACTTGAACAGCTAAAAAATAGCTTATCAGAGCAAAAGGAAAAATACGACAGACTCCTAAAAGAACTTCAAAAAGAAAAAGAAAAAAGATGGGAAACTGTAAAAAAAGAGGCTGAAGATTATCTAAAACAGCTTAGAGAAGAAGGATATCAGATACTACAGGAATTAAAAACAACAAAATCCGGAAAAAATCTTGAGCAGTTTTTAAAAGAGCATAAAAATTTGCCTCTAAAAGAGCAGGAAGAAGAAATTTCTCAGGATATAGATATAGGAGATTTTGTTCGTCTAAAAGGGAAAGGCACTGTAGGAGAGGTTATATCTGTAAGAGAGAACAAAGTCCATGTAAACTTTAACGGTATAAAAATATGGACAAAAAAATCAGACCTTGAGAAAGTAGAGAAAAAGAAAAAAACAGAAGTTAAATTTAATTTTAGTAGAAAAAAGAATAGTTCATTTAAGCCTGAGATTAAACTGATTGGAAAAACAAAAGAAGAGGCAATAAAAGAATTGGAGCAGTTTATAGATAGGGCTATAACAGAAGGCTTTTCGACAGTTAGAATAATACATGGTTATGGTTCTGGTATACTGAGAAAAGCAGTTAGGGAGTATTTGGATACACTGCCATATAAAATAAGCTACGAAGATGCCCCTTATAATGAAGGAGGAATGGGTGTTACAATAGCCCATATACAATAGGAGGAATAGCCATGGATGGAAAAAAAGTTGCTATTTTACTTGAGGATTTTGTAGAAGATGTTGAGTTCATATATCCTTTTTACAGGTTTAAAGAAGAAGGATATATTGTTGATGTTCTTGCACCAAGAGTTGGAGAGTTTAAAGGTAAAAAAGGTTTAGTCTTTCATTCCTCCCATAGAGTTGATCCTGATACTGTAAATGAATATATAGCAGTCTTTATTCCCGGGGGATATGCCCCTGATAGATTTAGAAGAGATAAAGAAACAATTGAATTTATCAGAAAAATGTATGAAGCAGGAAAAATTGTAGGTGCAATATGTCACGGTCCATGGGCTTTAATCTCTGCCGGAATAATAAAAGGGAAAAGGGTTACAGGATTTTTCTCAATAAAAGACGATATCCAGAATGCAGGTGCAATATATACAGGAAAGCCTGTTGAGGTTGATGGGAACCTAATTACAGCCACAGACCCTAAAGCCATGCCTGAAATGTTAAAAATAATGACAGCAATGCTTAGAGAAAGGGTATGAGTATATTAGGAATAGATATAGGTGGAACATTTATAAAATACTGTGGAAAGGCAGGACAGGATATAAAAAAGGGAAAAGTTCCCACAGAAAGAAACATAGATAGTATTCTGTCCCAAATAGAAGAACTGATTAAAAATTTTCATCCAAAAGCAATTGGGATTGGTGTTGCAGGCCTTGTAAACAAGGAAACCGGAAAATTAGAAGATTCCCCTAACCTTAAATTTCTTGAAGGAATTAATCTTAAATCCTTAGTAGAAGATAAATTTAAAATTCCTGTTATAGTGGAAAATGATGCCTCGGCAGCAGCTTTCGGTGAATATAAATATGGAGCTGCCAAAAACGGAAAAGTAGTAGTATGCCTAACCCTTGGAACAGGGCTGGGCGGTGGTCTTGTTATTAATGGAAAGCTTGTTGATGGCGTTTCAGGGACAGCAATGGAGATAGGCCATACAACCATTGATATAAACGGTTGGGAATGCCATTGCGGAAGAAAAGGCTGCTTAGAGGCTTATGTATCTTCCTACGGACTTGAGAGATTTTATTTTTTCCACACAGACAAAAAACTTGAGTCTTCAGAAATTATTCTTCTTGCAAATGAAGGAAATACTAATGCAATGAAGGCTTTGGAAGAATTTTCAGAATATTTATCAATTGGTCTTATGAATATTCTTCATATATTTAACCCCGATTTTGTTGTTATTGGTGGAGGTATCCCGGAAAACTATCCTGCAGTTATAGATATGGCAGTGGCAAATCTGAAAAAAATAGCATTTTCGATTCCCTTTGCCTCCTGCCGGATAAAAAAAGCAGAACTTGGGGAATACAGCGGAGCATTTGGAGCATTAGCACTTGCAGAGGAGAGATATGGAAGTTAAAAATCTGGTTTTTAACAGACTGGGAAACAATATATCTATTCTTATTGACTATCCCCAATTCCAGATACAGATATGGGATAAGGTAAAATTCAATATAAATGATGGTTATGTTGAGATTAAAAGTATAGCTGTAGATTTTCAGGATAAATTAAATCTGGAGCTGGTTATATACAGAAACACAGGAGATATAAGTCTGAATTTTAGTTTTACAGATGATATTCTCAAAATAAATGATGAATATATCCTTGAGCCATATGATGAAGGATATATCTGGGAGATTGAAAATCCAGATTTGTTATTTAAAATCGGGATGAATCCTGAGTTATCAGCTCTTCTTCAGAACAACTCAATAAAAATTCATCAACAGGATTTTTTCAAAAATATAGCCTCTATATTTTCTGTTATAGGCTAAAAACCTTATTGCCTTTTATTAAAAAATCAGTAAATTTATTGATAGGACAGGGTTAAGGAGGAAAAATTATGATTAATCTGATTAAAAAAATCTCAATTTTGACTTTATTTATCGGTTTTGTGGCTTACTTAACAGGATGTGCAGGAGTGTCAACAACATCAGTTCAAACAACTGAACAAAATCTTAATGAAGCTGTAAAATACGAGGGGCCAAAAGCAAGAATTGCTGTTGCAACCTTCAAATGTAAAGCAGCTAAATGTAGTGGCCGTATAGGAGAAGGTATCAGGGATATGCTTGTTGATGCCCTTGTAAAGACAGGAAAATTTATTGTTCTTGAAAGAGGGGAAGGTCTGGGAGCTATAAAAGAAGAGCTTGAACTTGGTCAGTCCGGTCTGGTTCAACCGGGAAAAGCCCCACAACCGGGAATGTTGGAAGGTGCTGATATACTTGTTGTCGGTTCAATTGTTGCTTTTGAACCAAATGCAGGGGGAATAAAAGGTGGTATTGGTGGTCTTATTCCTAAAATTCCTATTCTTGGTGGAGTTAAACTTGGAAAAGAAGATGCATATATAGCGCTTGTCATTAGACTTATAGATGTAAGAACAGGAAGAATAATAAATTCAACAAGGGTTGAAGGAAAAGCTTCAAGTTTTAATGTAGGAGGACTTGGAGGGGGATTGCTAGGGACAATACCTCTGGGGGGAGGTCTTGAAGTATACAAAAACACACCTATGGAAAAGGCTGTAATGGTGCTTATAGACAATGCAGTTAAAGCGATAGAAAAGTATGTTCCTGAAAGCTATTACAGATACAATGCAAAAGGACTTCCTGTTAAACCTACAGCACAGACGACAGGAGCAGCTACTGCCGGTGCTGGTGCAGGAGCCACAGCAGCAACTCAAGCAACACAAAAACCAGCATCAAATCTTAAACTTGTTTTCTCTGAAGACTTTGAAAGTTACGGTGTAGGACAGGCATTACCTTTTGGTAACTTTAAAGGTAGAAAAGGTAGTGTTTCAACATCTGTAGGGATAAATAAAGCTATAACAAAGGTTCTATTTTTAGAGCCCCGTGGAGGAATAGCATGTAATGAGAATCTTTCCTTGAAAAATCTGGTATTTGAGGCTGATTTTAGGGCTCAAAATAAAATCTATAAAGATGAAACAGTAAACTTTCTGTTAAGGGTGCACAAACAACCTTTTATAGCATATAAAATTGAAGTAAATCAGATTGGGTATGCTAATGTTAAAAAAGTAGCAGGTAATACAGAAATGAAAATTGGTGAGAATTCAGTAAAAGGTGTGGAACCTATTAATGGATGGACTCATGTCAAGATAGTTTTAAAAGATGGTAATATCAAAGTATATGCAAATAATACGCCTATTATAGATATAGTAGACAATGACAAAGGTATGCAAAAAGCAGGTTATTTTTGCATAGAAGCCGGACCTGAATTTTATATAGATAATATAAAAATCTACAAAATAGAAAAATAGGAGATTTTAAGCCCCTTTTTTTTAAGGGGCTTTCCTTAAACTCATCAAGACTCTGACAAAACCCATTTTTTATTTCAAAAACTGGCATTAAATTATCTGTATGATGAAAAAAATACTTCTAATTGTAGGAATATTTTTAACTTTTTTATACGGTTGTAATACTGAAGAAAAGCAAAAAGCTCACTTTATAGGTAGTTTAGTGCAGCAACTAAACACTCTTGATAAAAATAACTACCTTTCTAAAAAACTAAAAGAAGAATATCCAGACCTTCGTATTGGTCTGATATATTACGATAAACTTGATGATAGATACAAAGCTGTTGACCCAAGAAAAGGATTTGAGAAATTAGGTTATTCAGAGGCATATAACAGGGAAGTTTATTACTATGTTATGCATAACTTTATAAAAAAATCCCTCAAGGCTGAAGATGAATATTTACAAAAACAGCTTACAGCTACATTACAGGAATATCAGAACTATCTCAAAGAGGTAGAAAAATCAGAAAAATTAGAACAGAAATTAATCAATAATATCCTAAAATATGCTCCTTATGGATTTATTTTGTTTTTCGTGTTTGTAGGAGGTGGAATAGGATATCTCCTGTTTACAATTGCCAAAAAGGAAAAAATTATCTAAAGTTCCTCTTTTTTTGGTTGTCTGTTCATAAGTATTTTCACAGCTTCAATAGGAGAAAGGTTTTCATATATTACCCTATAAACCACGTCTGAGATAGGAAGTTCTATATTTTCTTTTTCCATTATTTTTTTTAAGGCTTTAACGGTTTTTATACCTTCAACTACCTGTCCAACTTCCTGAAGAGCTTTTTCAACAGAAAGACCTTTACCAAGTAGTTTACCAAATGTTCTGTTCCTTGATAAATCCCCTGTTGCAGTTAAAACAAGGTCACCCATACCTGAAAGGCCGTATAAAGTCTCAGGTTTGCCACCGAATACTTTTGCCACTTTTGTCATCTCATAGAGGCCTCTGGTTATAAGACCTGCACGGGCATTATTCCCAAGACCCAGCCCATCACTTGCACCTGTTGCAATGGCTATAACATTTTTGACTGCACCGCCAATCTGAACGCCTATTATATCCTCATTTAAATACAGCCTAAAATTTTCTGTATTCAAAATAGACTGAAGTTTTTCTCCTATTTCTAAATCTCCTGCAAGGGTCACAGCTGTTGGAAGGCCTGCAGCTACTTCTTTTGCAAATGATGGTCCGGACAAAGCAAAAACCAGTTTTTTGTTTATTTTAATAGTTTCAGCAATTACATCTGATATAAGTTTAAGACTTTCTATCTCTATTCCTTTTGAAGCTGAGATGACCGGTTTATCAACTGTATAATCTATCCGCTCCAATGTTTGCCTGATAAACTGGGTTGGGATAGCTACAATTACAATATCTCCTTTGTCAAAGGCAAATTTCAGGTCTGTGGTTCCCTGTATATTTTCTTTTAAGGCAACAGCAGGTAGATATTTTGTGTTGGAATGGTTTTTATTTATTTCGTCTATTATTTGTTGATTTCTTCCCCAAATAAAAATATTTTCAAACCTGCTTGCAAATGCCTGTGCAAGTGCTGTTCCCCAGCTTCCTGAACCTAAAACTGTTAAATTCTTAAAATCCATATCCTTGCCTGCACTTTTCCTCTGTCATAAAATATAGCTATGGATATCTATTTTCCTCAAAAAAGCTATCTAAATAAGAAATTACTTATTATTTCACTACTGATAGGATTTGTTGTCAATATTGTTTTTCTGTATTTACTTGGATTCTGGACGGCAAATGTTCAGCCGATTAAGCAAAAACAGGTAAAGATTAAATACATACAGATAAAACCTCCGGAAAAGAAAAGGGTAGTAAAGAAAAAAGTAAAAAAAGAAACAGTCAAAAAACCCCAAAAACAAAAAATTGCCAAAGGCAAAAAAGTAGCCCCAAAACCTGCAGTGCCTGCAATAACGCCTGAACTCCCCGAAGTTGCAACTTTACCAGAAGAGGAGATATCCCTTCCTGAAAATGAAATGGACACAGGAGATTTTTCTGATATTCCTGTGGAAACAGGAGAGATAAAAGAGTTCAGAGCTATAACAAAGGGAGAGTTTAATCCAACATTTGGAACAGAATTATCCAAAGTAGATAAAACAGCAACAGGAACAGCTATCGGTAGAAAACTGATATACAGGCCTCCACCTCCCCTGATTAAAGCAAAGGTTCCACCACCACCTGTAAGGGTAAAACTGTGGATAAACAAAGATGGAACAGTATCAAAAGTAGTTCTCCTTGAAACTACAGGAAACAATAAAATAGACCAGATTATAAAAAGATACGTTCAAAGCTGGAAATTCAATGAGATAAAGGAAAACAAAGAAGAATGGGCAATAACCACAATCAGATTTAAACCATCATCCTGATGAAAAGACTACTTAGAATATTTAATCAGTCATTTATAGCCGTTAAAGCTTATAAACTAAGAACATTTTTTTCTTTACTCGGTATAGCTTTAGGAATAGCCTCACTTTCTATTATTGTGGCCGCTGTTGAAGGTTCTTACAATAAAGCCTATGAAATAATTGATGTTTTTGGTCCAGAAAGTATTATTATCTTCAGCGGTTCTCGGGAAGAGAGAGGAATCAGACACAGGAAAAAAACCCTTACAATATCAGACCTAAAAGCACTTAAACAGGCTATACCGGAGATAAAACTGATAATGCCTATTTTGTTTGTAGATGGTTCAGTTTATTACCGGGGTAATATAACAACCACAAAAATTTACGGTGTTTCTGACCAGTATGAAGAAGCATGGAACTGGTATCTGATAGAAGGAAGATTTTTCAATAAAAAGGAAATTAAAACAAAGCAAAATATCTGTGTTATCGGACTTTATATAAAAGAAGAACTGTTTGGAAAAGAAGACCCTGTAGGTAAAATGATACTGGTAAACAGGCTGCCATGTAAAGTTGTAGGACTGTTATCAAAAAGGGGAACAACACCTACAGGTAGAAATCTGGATGACAGGGTTTTAATGCCTTATACAACGGTTATGGCTAAGATAAACCATGACTTTACCTATGTTGATGCCATAAGAATAAAGTTTATAAAAGGTGCACCTGTTGATAGACTGGTTGAAAAAATAAGACAGATACTCCGCTACAGGCATCATCTTAAACCTGATGAAAATGATGATTTTTTTATTCTTTCGCCTACAGAAATAATTAGATTTCTTGTTAGCTTAACAGGAACACTGGTATTGTTTCTTGGATTATCCTCAGCTATTTCTCTAACTGTTGGTGGTTTTGTTCTGGCAAATCTTTTCTTGCTTTCTGTAAATGAAAGAAAAAAAGAGATAGGGATAAGAAGGGCTATCGGGGCAAAAAAAGGGGATATCTTATTCCAGTTTTTATTTGAAGCTGTAATAATAACCATATTCGGTGCGGTTATAGGATTTGGACTTGCCATTGTCGGTGCAAAAATGCTTACACATATAGCCCAGTTCCCAATAAAGTTTTCGGTTATAGCCTTTATAGCAGCGGTAATAGTATCTGTAATAGTTGGAGTAGTGTCTGCACTTAGTCCTGCAATGAAAGCAGCTAATCTTAATCCAATTGAGGCAATCCGGGGATGATAGATAAATTTTTGCTTTTACTTGCCGTAATATCAAGGATTTTCAAAGAATACAAGGCAAGATCTATTTTGTCTATTCTTGGAGTGGGTTTTGGAACTTTTGCCCTTATTATGATGGTTTCCATATCTGATTCCCTAAAAGAAAAAAGCAAACTTGAGGTTGAAAAGTTTGGTAAAAATCTTGTTGTGGTGAAAGCTGGGAAAATAAGAGTTTTCAGGAATATATCCAGAACAATATCTACTGCAACAACTCTGAAAATATCAGATGCAATAGCAATAAAACAACAGATAGACCATGTGGTAAAGGCTTTACCTTCTTTTCAGATTTCTTATCCTATTAGAAGAGGTGGAACAACTATTTTTGCAACTATTATAGGTGTGGGAAGAGAATACCCTGAGGTAAGGAATATAAAAATCTGGAAAGGTAGATTTTACACTCCCAAAGAAGAAAAAACAGGAGAAAAAGTAATAGTCTTAGGTTATAAGATAGCAAAAGATTTTTTTAAAAATGAAACTCCTATAGGCAAGACACTACTAATATTCAGGGTTCCCTGTAAAGTAATAGGTGTTATGGAAGAAAAAGGAGCAGATATATCGGGAGAAGACCAGGATAGTCTTATATACACTCCTTTAAAAACTGCAATGAGAAGACTGGCGAATGTTGATTATATAAATACTATCTATGTTCAAGTTGATAGAAAGGAAAATATCCCCTATGTAAAAGAAAAAATAAAAGAACTTCTCAGAAAAAGACATCATCTAAAACCATCGGATAAAGATGATTTTACTGTTCTTTCTCCAGATGATTATATGAGGATGGAAACGCAGGCTATGCATATATTCAGCATATTAGGTGGTGTTTCTGCTGTTATATCTTTTGTTATAGGAGGAATAGGAATTCTGTCTATAATGATTTTAATAATAAATGAGAGAATAGAAGAAATAGGCATAAGAAGAGCTGTCGGGGCAAAGAAAATAGATATTATGCTGCAGTTTATCCTTGAATCTGCCTTTATCTCAATTACAGGAAGCTTTTTAGGAGCAATAATTGGGACAGCCTTATCCCTGTTAGTATTTACAGTCTTTAATTTACCTGTGGCTATATCTTATAGCTGGATATTATTCTCATTTGCCCTTTCAATTATCACAGGAGTTTTAGCAGGAATATACCCTGCTTATCGGGCTTCTACCATAAAACCTGTTCAGGCTTTAAAAAGAATTTGAAAATTTCTAAATAAATACCGATTATTAAAAAAAACTCCGGTGGGGTTGCTATGACTCTTAGAAAAAAATTTATAATCAGGATTGTAATCATTCTGGTGCTCATCCTTGGTTTTACTATAGCCATAAATGCCTTTTTCTTTAGAAAATATGGTATCCATAACGCAGACAAAACAGGAAGAATAGTAGCAGAACTGGTAAAAAGCGGTCTTACAGCTCATATGATGACAGGAACGATGAACATGAGGCATTATTTTTTAGATCAGATAAGAAATATACATGGAATAGATAAACTCTGGATTATAAGAGGTGAACCTGTTATAAGACAGTTTGGAAAAGGAAACAGCTACGAAGCTCCAAAGGATGAACTTGATTTAAAGGCGATTCAGACAGGAAAAATCCAGAGAAAACTAATAGAAAATATGGATACAGTCAAATACAGAATAACTATTCCGTATATAGCCACCTCCCATGGAAAGATAAATTGTCTTCAGTGCCATCAGGTTAATGAAGGGGAAGTTTTAGGAGCTATAAGTATAGTTACAGACATTTCTGATGTTAGGGCTTTTGCCTTTTCAACAACTAAGTTGATTTTACTATCTTCAGCTATTATCTTCATTCTGGCAGGCTTGTATATGTATAGATTTATTGGCAGATATGTTGATATTTTTGAAAAACTTAAAACTGCTATGGGCAAGGCAATAAAAGGAGATTTTTCAGCAAGGATAAACACAAATCTTAAAGATGAGGCAGGGCAAACAGCAATTGAATTTAATAATTTTATGGAGGAGTTAAATCAAAATTTTGATGAAATAAAAAAAGTAATGCAGGCTTTATCAGAAGCTGATTTGACAAAAAGAATAAACAGAAAAATGGAGGGAGAATTTGAAATCCTTCGTCAGAATATTAACAAAAGCATTCAATCTCTGGCAGGAACACTTCAGATCACCCTCAAAGGCTTTGGTTCAATTTTAGCCGAACTTGAAAAAATCACAGACCAGATAATAAAAATTTCGGATGATATAAAAGAAGAGGATAAAAATATACAGGAAATTAGAAATTCTATAAATGAGATAAAGGAAAGAATTGAGGCAATATCCAAAAATGCAGAAAAAGCGCAAAAACTTGGTATCCAGATAAAAGATGAAATAAATAAAGGAGAACAAAACATAAAAGAGTTAGAAAAATACATAGAAATACTAATAGAAGCCGGAGAAAATATAAAATCTATGACCAAAAATATTCTTGATATAGCAAATCAAACAAATCTCCTTGCTTTAAACGCTGCTATAGAAGCTGCAAGGGCAGGTGAATTTGGAAAAGGATTTGTTGTTGTTGCAGATGAAGTGAGGCAGCTGGCAGAAAATACATCTAATTTTGCTAAACAGGTTCAAAATATGATTGATGAAGTATTTGAAAATATCAAAAAATCCCGTAATTCCCTTGAAAAGACCCATACCGGATACACCCAGATGGCTAAAAACTACGACCATATGGCAGGTTTAATGGATGAGATTGCAAAGGCAATTCAAATCCAGTCTGAACATATATCCAAAATGCACCAGAATATAGAGAAAATATCAGAGATTTCCCATAAAACAACACAGGAAAACCAGTATATAACAGAAGAAATAAAAGAAATGTATGAAACAGCAGAAAAGGTTCAGAAAGAGGTTAAAAAATTTAAATTAGACAGGGAATAGGATTTCCTATTCCCCAGGGAATTTTTTATAAAAATCATTCATTCTTTCGTAATAATGGGCAACCTGAAGCAATGTTCCTTCATCAAAAGGTTTTCCTATTAGCTGAAGACCAACAGGTAAACCATCTTTGAATCCACAAGGAATACTTATCCCCGGAACACCTGCCATATTAACTGAAACTGTGAATATATCAGATAGATACATCTGAAGTGGGTCAGAAACTTTTTCTCCTATTTTAAATGCAACGTCCGGTGTTGTTGGGGTTGCAAGAAGGTCAACCTTTTCAAATACATCCATAAATTCTTGATAAATAAGTGTTCTTACCTTTTGGGCTTTTAGATAATAGGCATCGTAATATCCGGAAGATAAGGAGTAAGTTCCCAGCATTATTCTTCTTTTAACCTCAGCACCAAAACCTTCATCCCTTGTTTTAGAATACATCTCTTCAAGGTCTTTATAATCTGAAGTTCTGTATCCGTATCTAACACCATCGTATCTAGCAAGATTAGATGATGCTTCAGAAGGTGCAATTATATAATAGGCCTCAATTGCATATCTTGTTGTAGGCAGTGATACCTGTTCAATAATTGCCCCTTCTTTTTCCAGTTGTTTTATGGCATTTTCAACTGTTTCTTTAACCTGGGGATCTAATCCTTCAACAAAAAATTCTTTTGGAACACCAATTTTCAAACCTTTTATATCTTTGCCAATATATGAAGTAAAATCTGGAACTTCCTGTTTTGAAGATGTGCTGTCTCTCCTGTCCCATCCAGATATAATGTTCATAAGCACTGCTGCGTCTTCAACAGTTCTGGTAATTGGACCAATTTGGTCAAGGGAAGATGCAAATGCTACCAGTCCGTATCTGGAAACCCTTCCATAAGTGGGTTTTAGTCCTACAACTCCACAAAAAGCTGCAGGCTGTCTTATGGAACCTCCTGTGTCAGAACCAAGGGCTGCAGGAACTATTCCGGCACCAACTGCTGCAGCTGAACCACCTGAGGAGCCTCCTGGAACTCTTTCATAATCCCATGGGTTTCTGGTGGTGAAGAATGCAGAGTTTTCTGTGGAAGAACCCATTGCGAACTCATCAAGATTTGTTTTACCTGTGATAATATATCCTTGCTCGTTTAGTTTTTCTATTACAGTTGCGTTATAAGGTGGAACAAAGTTTTCAAGTATTTTTGAGGAACATGTTGTTCTGATATCCTTTGTTATTATGTTGTCCTTAATGGCTATTGGAAGTCCAAACAAATCCGGAATTTCATCTAATTTTAATAATTCTTCATCTTTTTTCTTCGCCTCTTCATAGGCTTTGTCAATTAGATTTGTAACGTAAGATTTAATTTCAGGTTCCACTTGCTGTGTCCTATTTAAAAAAGCTTCTAAAATCTCAGAAGGTTTAACTTCTTTATTTTTTACTGCATTAGAAAGTTCAGTAAGGCTTTTTTTCCACAGACTCATTTATCCTCTCCTTCCTCTTTTACATCTTCCTCTAAAGGTTCGTAATAAGGAATAAGGCTTTCTCTAAGATAAACAGTATATCTGTGGTCTATTAAATCCCTTGTTTTTTCTGCTTCTGCAGCATGTTCAATACAGAGAGTTGTCCAGGGAAGTGCTTCAAGCCTTTTCTCTTCAATAGGCTTTCCGCAAACCTCACACAGTCCATAAGTCCCTTCTTCCATTCTTTGTAATGCTTTGTCTATTTCCTGAAGAATTTCAATTTCTATATCCTCAAGTTCAGAAAGTATAAACTCTGTGTAATCTATTCTTGCATAATCATCAAGTTCTTCAGGTATCGTAAGACCTTCTTCTGTCATTTTCTTGATTATATCTTCCTTCTGGAAAACCCTATCTAAAATTCTTTTCTTTTCCTGAAGAAGTAATTTTCTGAATTTTTCCAATTTTTTCTTATCAGCAACATAGGGACTTACAGCCATTTTTGCCCTCCTTATCTTTTAATGTTATTTTACAAAAAATTTTTATAAAAAACCTGTTTTTATAAGTTATGTCTGATTTTTGGGTATTTCCAATGGAAAATAGGATTTATACCTTCTGATATGATAGAATATTGGCCAGTTATCCCAAACTGGAGAGGTATATGTCAATAGAGGTTCTTTTTTATTTTCCACTTTTTATTTTAGGGCTTATTGCAAGCTTTTTTTATTTTACCCATCTGTTTAAAAGTGTTAATAATTTTGGCACAGATAAAGGTAAAGTCCTCAGAAGTATGATAATCAGGCTTCCCATACCTATTGTTGCCGTTTTAATCGGAAGTCTTGCAGGAATAGGGGGAGTAATCTCTGTTATGATAGGTTTTACAGTGTTCCAGATATATTTCCTTGTAAAAGTAGGAACCCAGCTTAAAAAAGAAGTTGAAGAAGAAGCCGAAAAGTTATCACAAGAAGAAAATAATTTAGAAAATAAATAAAAATGGAAAATCTGTTTTATTTTTATCTGTTTGCTGCTTTTATTTTTGGGCTTATTGTGGGGAGTTTTCTTAATGTGGTTATATATAGATTGCCGAGGGGCAAGTCTGTTGCCAGTCCAGCTTTTTCCTTCTGTCCAAGCTGTGGCCAGAAAATAAAGTGGTATGACAATATTCCTGTGCTATCTTATCTTGTGCTAAAAGGTAGATGTAGATATTGCGGCAGTAAAATTAGTCTAAGGTATCCTTTTGTTGAAATTTTAACAGGTATTGCTTCTGTAGCAGCATTCTGGAAAACAGGTGTCTCTGTTGATTATATATTTATCTTCCTTTTTCTGGCATTGATGATAGCCATTACATTTATAGATATTGATTTTAAAATCATTCCGGATGAGATTAATTTTATAGGATTTGTATCAGGAATTGTTTATTCATTTTTCAGAACAGATTTTAGCTGGATAGATGCATTAATTGGTGCTGCTGTCGGTGCAGGATTTTTATTTGGTATAGCCTACTTTTACCTGAAATTTAGAGGTATTGAAGGGCTTGGAATGGGTGATGTTAAAATGATGGCCTTTGTAGGAACATATATAGGCTGGTTTGGTTCTTTGTTTACAATATTTTTTGGTTCTTTGCTGGGGGCTGTTGTTGGAATTTTAGGGGCTTATCTTTCAAAAAGTGAGGATAAAGGCAAATTTGAAATTCCATTTGGGCCATTTTTGGCACTTGCAGCTGTAATTTACCTGTTCTTTGGTGAAACCATAAAAAGCTGGTATTTTGGTGGATAAATGGCTAAAGGATATAAAATTAGATACAAGATATGGCTTGAAAAGGATAAGGATATTGTTATGGGATTGGGACGGGATAAACTCCTCAGAGAGATAGAGAAAACCGGTTCCATTGCAAAGGCTGCAAAAGCAGTAGGTATGTCTTATAAAAAAGCATGGAGTTTTTTGAAAACAATGGAAAATAGACTGGGGATAAAACTGGTGGAAACCCAGAGAGGCGGCAAAGGTGGTGGCGGAACCAGATTAACAGAAGAGGCAAAAAAACTCCTTTCTGAATTTGAAAAAATAAATAAAGAATTTGAAAAATTATCCAGAAAGCTATCAAAATGATGTCAGAAAAACTTTTTCAACTAAGGCGATTTTACTTTGCTTCTCTGTATTTTTCACTATTTTATATCGCTTTATTGATAATTATTTTTAGAGGGAAAAATGTTCATCCTGTTGAGTTTTCGATGATAGATTATGTTGTGCTCGGAGTTATTTCCCTTGTGCCTGCGATTATATTTTTTGTAAAGCAAGTAAGATACGTATATGAAAAAAACTTCTATTTTGTGATGCTGGTTTTTGGGGAAATTCCGCTGATTATAGGCTTTATTTATTCTCTTGTCAGAGATAACGGTATTTATCTTATTATTTCGTATCCTGTTTTTTTACTGGGATATTTACTGCTCTTACCTACCAAAAAAGCTGTAGAGGGAAAATAAATGGATTATATGGAAATAATTAACAGATGGAAAAAAGAAGGCAAAAAGATTGTTTTTACAAATGGTTGTTTTGATATTATCCATGCCGGCCATGTGGATTATCTGGAGAAGGCAAAAGCCCTTGGAGATGTGCTTGTGGTGGGGCTAAACAGTGATGAATCTATCAGAAGAATAAAAGGAAAAGATAGGCCTGTAAATATTCAGGAACATAGAAAAAGAGTTTTAGAGGCATTAAAGCCAGTTGATCTGGTTATTATTTTTGAAGAGGATACACCTGAAAGGCTTATAAAGGAGATAAAACCTGATGTTCTTGTAAAAGGTGGAGATTGGAGTATTGAAAATATTGTTGGTGCAGATTTTGTTAAATCCTATGGGGGAGAGGTAAAGACTATTGATTTTGTTTATGATATATCAACTACTAAAATAATAGAAAAAGCCAGAAAATCAGGAAAATAAATTGAGTATTGCAAACTATATAACTGTTTTAAGGATATTTCTTATTCCTGTTTTTATAATCTTTTTAGGTTATGGAAAACCGCTGTATGCTTTAATTACTTTTATTGTGGCAGGTATCACAGATGCCCTTGATGGTTTTGTGGCCAGAAAATTTAATCAGATAACCACACTGGGAAAAATCTTAGACCCTATTGCAGATAAAGCCTTATTAATAAGTAGTTTTGTTTTTATATACACCTCTGACCTGCCTGTTAGATTTCCTTACTGGTTTGTGGTGATTGTGATTAGCAGAGATATTTATATTCTTCTTGGAAGTGCATTGATATATTTGCTGAAGGGATACCTTGATGTTAGACCTTCTATTTTTGGGAAAGCAACAACATTTTTCCAGATTCTTTCTGTTGTGGTCGTGCTGGTGGCAAACATTATCCAGATTCCTGAACTTGCGGTTAAATGCTGTATATATACCGCTGCATTTTTTACAGTGCTTTCAACTATTACATATACTTATGATGGAATACAACAATTAAATAATCCATATATAAAATGAGAAAGATTTCTTCCTATAGTTCATTTAGAATTATTAATGAACTAAATAAGAGAGAAAGTAAATGAAAAAGTTATTTGTTTTTCTGGCAGCTGGATTTTCTTCAGCTATTTTATCCTGTGCTCCTATGGTAGATTATGCCCAAATTAAACAGCAGAACGAAATAGCCTGTGGAAATAATAATGCAGTAGGCTGTCGTAATCTTGGGAACATGTATTACAACGGATATGGAGTTCCTAAAAATGTAAATCTAGCTCTCCAGTATTATGACAAGGCATGTAATTTAAATGATGCCGAAAGTTGCAATTTGGTAGGTATCATTTATTACAGATTAGACCAACAAAAGAACAAAGATTTATACATGAAATATTTCCAGAAAGCATGTGATTTAAATCTTGGAGTTGGTTGTTATAATATTGGCTCAATATACATGGCAAAATCTAATTTAAAAACTGCGTGGAAGTATTTAGATAAAGCATGTAATCTTGGGTATTACCAAGGATGCGATGATTTGAAGAAAATACCTAAATATAAGCCGACTCTAGAAGAATTAAAGAAAGTAGATTACGGAGAATATCCTAAAAACTGGAAAAAACTTGTAAAAGATTATTTTTATGATGCGGAAATATTTATTGACCCGGAACCAAAGATAAAGTTTAAATATCCACCTAAGAAAGCCTATGAGTGTAAAGGTCCAGATAAAAGCTCCTGTCGTTATTTCTGGAAAGCATGTGTAAAGGTAAATGCCAGAAATAGAATGGGTGGTTATACAGGCTGGACACCTGTTCCTTTAGAGATAGATATTCATACGCATAAAGTAAGCTTACCAATAGAAGCTAAAGTTCAACTGATGGGAAATTCTGGGTTCCCTTGTGATCTTTATATGAAAACTAATACTTTTGAATAAAAATAGAATTTTTGTAGCTGGAAAATACCCTGAAAACCTGCTTTTTAATATCCCCAGGTTTTTTAATCTCAAAGAAGCAAGTATCTATATTGCATAAATAGGCAGTTGTTTCTTTTTTTGCTGGATACTCAATTTTTGATAGCATTTTTTTATCTTTTTTATCTATAAATTGGGTATAGTTCCAGTAAGGAAAAACGATAAATGAGGAAAGAATAAATCTGTTTTTATCCTTTTTATCTCCGATTATATGAACTACTGTTGGTGGATAAAGCTCAAGCATAAATCCAATTGCAGTATTCAGGTTTATATTAGATGGCAAATGTGAAATGATTTTCCGATATATATCTGCATAATTCATACCCCCGGTAAATGATGCAAGCTGATAAAGAGCTATAGATAATCTCCTATTTAAAACAACTATATTATCAATAAAAGAAATCCTGTTGTAGTTCAGCCCTACATCTGCCATATCTGTAAACAGATTTATTTTTTTTGAAAAATAGTATTTATCCAAGATCTTGAATAACTCCTCTGCCTTTTTGAGATACTGTTTGTTCCCAGTTATCTGGTATGCAGTCAAGAGGACTTCCAGTGTGTAAACATTTGAGTTGAGAAAATATTTTTTTATATGGGGAGAGTATATAATTCCCTTTTCTGTCCAGCCTTTTTTCAGTATATTTCCAAGAATTTTTTCAGCTATGTTCAGATAATTGGGATTTTTAGTAAATGCATAAGCATAAAATAAAGCCTTTGAGATAAGGGCATTTGTTCTAAAATACACAACTTCTTCAATATTTGGGGCATAACCCAGTTTTTTGACGACTTCTTCTCTTTCTTCTTTGTCTAAAACAAAATAGTCTTCTCCTGTCATTAGCAGCGTGCCGTGTTCATCTATTATGTCTGCACCCTGAGAGTTATAAAAAAAGCCTTTTTTAGTGTCATAAAGTCTGTTTACAGCAAAATCCACAAGTGATAGGGCTGCTTTTAGATATTTTTTGTTTGATGTAAATGCATAAGCATCAAAAAACATTGTTGAAAGGTCTGCCTGGTCTTTCAGGAGCTTTTCATAATGGGGCTGTGTCCAGAATTCATTTACGCTATACCTATAAATTCCCCCTTCTACAGGGTCTATAAGTTTCATATATCCTTCAAGGGTTTTGTCCAGCATTTTTTTGGCTTCGTTGTTGTTGAAAAATAAAGAATAAAGCATCAAAAAGTGTGGAAGTTCTTCTTCAGGGAATTTTGGGTGGCCATAAAATCCGCCGTTGTCCCAGTCAAATCTAAGCTTTACAGATTTAAAGGTTTTTTTGATATATTTCTGGGATGGTTTTTTGGGACGGATTTTTTTCAAAAATCTTTTTTGATGTCGCTGCATTCGTTTTTGGTTTTCTTTTACAAGTTCCTGTATTTCTTGAGGAGATAGGGTTCTAAAATAGTTCAGCAGATTAACCATCTCATCAGGGGATACATAAATTCCACCCCATACAATATTTCCGTTCTTGTCCAGTATTAACGTTGATGGAAGGCCACCCTGATTGTATTTTTTGTTAATTTCAGGTCTTTTTTCTGCATCTACCCTAACAGGTATGTAATATTTTTCAATTAGTTTGATAACCCTTGGGTCTCTGTATGTTGTATTTTCTATCACATTGCACCAGTGGCACCACTGGGCATAGATATCCATTAATATGAGCTTATTCTCCTGCTTTGCCTTTTTCAGACCTTCCTCAAAGGAAAGCCATCTAATCTCTGACCCAAAAGCTATGGAGATAAAAAGTAAAAGAAAAAATATAATTTTATTCATGGTCTATAAAATATCATTTTTTGCAATTGTTTTTAAGTTATTAATGTATTTCTCAACTAAATTTTTCAATCTTATTGCTGTTTGTGAGTCTTGAGACAGCCATAAATGCAAGATGTAATCATGCAGGTATATTACAAAATCAAGTTTGTGGTTGTTTAGATAGTCTGAAAAATTTTTGTTATCAAAAAGATTTGAGATAATTTCTTTTATTTCAATATTTTTTAAATTTTCTTGTGGATGTAGTATCACTAAATTATATAATTCAAGTGGAAATTTATCTAAAAAACCATAAGGCATTAATTTGGAGATGAGTTTTAAGTAATTTTTCTTTTTTAAGAGATATACTACATAATCAGGTTCTATGCTTTTGACATCTAAGCAGTTACAAATTGTATTTAAACATCCTCTTAAAGGTTCGTTATCTTTAATTTCTGCGACAAAAATTTTTGGAATATTTAACCTGATAATCCATGCTAAAGCATTAATAAAACCAATAGATTTAGCCCTAATATGGATGATATTTTCTTTAATTGTTTCTTCATAAGAAATGGAGATTTTGTTATATGGATAGCTAAGAAAATATACATAAGAAACAAAATCCTGAATTTTACTTAAAACTGTATCTTTTTCTATTTTTATCATTGTTTTTTATTTTAAAATACACCCCATAAAACTTTTAGTAAAAATTAAAAGCAGTGTCAAAAAGCCAAGGCTCCATATAAAGCTAATTATTCTCTCAAGATTATTAAGATGCTTATAAATAGATTTTAAGTTATACACACTAACTATGTTAATAATAAGCAAAATAAATGAATAAATAAAAAATGATAAACATTTATTATGCCTTTGTATAAGAAAAAAATTGATAGTAAGGCCTATATAAATAAGCCCAAAAATATAAATATACCATTTTGGATACTTTAGTCTGTATATTTTGTTTCCTCCAGGGTTACCTGCAATTTTTTATTAAATGATAAATAAAAAATCCAATTACAACAAATGCCATAAAAAATGCATAAATTAAAAATAATTTCTCTATTTTGTTCGCTTTTTTCCAAAACGGAAACAAATTTATTATGAAAATCAGTGCACATAAAATAGAACCTGCAAAATTTATACAAATATTGTCAGGAAGCACAATTAGGGTGAAGAAAAAAAACAAAAACAAAGCCATCAAAATTAAAAATTTATATTTTCTGTCCATCCCATAATTAATCTCATCAAGTTTTCACTTAATTTCATTTTTCAATTTTTAATGGCTATTGTATGCTTTTCAATACTTGTTTTTCGGCCAACATGAGCAAAGTCATAATGCTATAATTTAAAATTAAAAGTAATAGGAGGTATAGAATAAATATCAAATTCCAATAAGTAATATCTGATAGACTGGAAAGTAATTTTGTTAGATTAGTTATCACAAACATGAAACTTTTAATCAAAGGTGAACCTTCCGCAAAGAGAAGACCGGCTGGATTAAGAGGAAATGGAATAATAAAAACTATTATATAAAATATAAATCGTTCTACAGAAGCTATCTTACAGAAGATTCTATTTTTCTTAAAAATACATACCAGTAAAACAGGAATCATTATTATACTTTCTATGAAAGGAGGAGTTTGCATAAATTTTGAAAAATTTCTTAGCTTAAAAACATATAGATAAAGAACATCGGAAAACCCGATTAAAATTAAAGTAAGATGTATTTTATTCACATATTTAGCATAAATCTTAAAGAAGGATTTTATTAATTTATGCATGTTATTCTCCTACATATTAAGGAAAAACTTTAAATAGGTAGTTATTTTTCTTTCTCCATAAAACAAAAAACTTATTAATTCTATAAAGATATATTCTGTCATGTTTATGAAATTGATTTTTCCGTTTAAAATTTCAGGTTTAAATATGGCAAAGGAATCTGCCAATAAATTGATAAGTAAAAATAATATAGTAATAGCCAGGATATAGATATAATCAGTTTTTAATTTATAAAAATTTTTAAAAACGATAAAAAATGCAAGAGAGACAGTTACAAGGAATGAAATTTCATCTTTGGAAGCTCTTATGTAGAAGGAATCTAAATATGTAAAAACAGCGGTTATATATAACATCATTTGAGAATCAATTTGAGGTTTGTCTTTATTTTAATGTATTCCAAAGGATTAATAAAATAAAAATAGTTACTGGATGTATAGAGAGAAGAGACACTCCTCTAAGTGTTTGAAACAAGGAAACCAGTAACTCAAAAATCTGAAAAATTAATAATAACAAGCCTCCCTCCTAAAAGATAACAACATAATAATTCTTATTTTGTAAATAAATTCACTCTGTTTTTTTCGTTATCCAGATAGGTATCTTAACAAAAAGATAAATCAAAGCAATAATTCCGGTTATGAAAGTAATATAAAAAATAGTTATAATCAACTTGTTAGTTATGTGTGGATTTAAATATAACAGTATTAATGCTAATGAAGTAGGTATCAGGAAAAGAATTAAACTTTTTATCAAACCTAAATATTTATCTACTATATTTAAAAAAGGTAAGGAAAAGGCGATATAAAGAATAATATCAACAAACATAAAGTGTTTACTATTGTTAGATTTTGATAAATAACTAATACCTTGAATTAACAAGTCCATATAATAAAATATCATCGTGAAGGCAATAAATAGTTCGATAATTTCCATCTTTTTCTTCATTTTTTCTTCATTGTTTACATTTGATATTTGGTGAAATACAATTGTTAATAAGAAAAATACCTGCACCGATACATAAACCACACGAAATATTAAGATTCTTTATTCTTCCGCGCACTAATATTGCACCTGTGCATAACTCAATACAAGAAGCAGCTTGTCTCCATCTCTCTGTTGCCATTTTAGCTAAACATCTGGTTATATCTGCAAATTCTATTTCACATCCAGTATTAGGTTCTTCACATCCACATGCTCCTAATTGTTCACAAATAGGAGGTCCCATAGGTGGACCAAATAACCTTCCTTCCCAATCCCCATAATTCACAAAATCACAGCCTGTATATTCATAAAAAATTACTATTTTTGGTCAAAAAGATTAACATAAAAAGACAAAAATATAATATATTTTTTAATTTCCAATTTAAGAAAAGTATCATGATTATATAGTATATGTTCTAAAGATACTTCAAATTCAGCTATATGTTTATTTTTAATAATAAAAATTCTGTATAATTCCTCATAAATATCTCCAGCATTTGCTGTTAAAGCACCAGTATTATTATGAAATAATTCGAACTCTAAACCAAAGAAGGATCCTAAAATTTCAGGCTTATTTATAGCTGTATTAAAAATTTCATCTATTTCCCTTAAGAATACATAAAAATTGTCAGGTTTATATACTTCTTTTGTAAATTCATGCTTTTTTATTTCGTAAAATGTTGCTTTTAAAAGTTTTTTATCTGTAAGAATAAAAAGAGCATATGCACTAAAATTGGAATAATTTAAATAAATATTTTGTAAATTATTTAACAAATTTTCCCTTTCCATATCCACAGCAAATTTGTGCAAGCTTTCTAAAGTCTTATGTCCATATTCTATAAATTCGTTAATATACTTAAATGTATCCACAATAATTATTCCTCAAATAAACATTTTTAATTGTAATCATTTTTTTGTAGAGTCTTAAAGTATTCATTCTCTCCATATAAAAGAATTAATGCTATTACATAGTTTATTATCAAAGTAAGAATTATCATGTATTTTGATGCGTCCGAATTCAGTAATAAAGAAATTAGTTTATAATAAGAATCCATTATTGGAATCCCTTCGATAAAGAGTATTACTGCTATAGGATCCAAAGGAATGATAAATGTGAGAATATAAAAAAGCCCCCTTTCTATGGACAGAAATTTACATGCATAATAAGTAAACTTGGAATTTAGATTTAGAAAACAAAGCATTATTAAAGAAAGCACGAACCCGCCCTGTAGAATATACCAACTGAAAATTCTAAACTTTGCATAAGGATTTGATATAAAAAAATAAAAGAAAGATATAAAACCTAAAACAACTAATATAAAATGAACATATAATATGTATCTTATATATAACTCATTGTATAAATATATGAGCTCTCTAAATTTTCTCATATATACTATTTTCTCCATTTCACATCAAAATCAGGTAAAGGACTTCCAAAAAAATCAAAAGGATTTTCTGTATTAATACAATGTAAGAAACAATATCCATGTTCAGAGGTATACATTATTATTGCTGTTATATTACCGTTGTTTTTTTCACACTCTATCTTATAAAAAATTTGTAAGCAAGCTCTGACGCAATTTTCCCATTCATCAGTAACTTTCCAGAAACCGAGTTTTCTAAATAGAGGACAGAAAAAGGAGGCTACACGACATGGATAAAAATCTCCCGTTTCTTTACAAGCATCTTCATAAATTTGGCAGCTTTCTGTTCCAAATAAACCCCACCAATCTCCATAATTCACAAAATCACAGCCTGTATAGCCATAAAGGTTAATCCCTCCTTCAAAGAGTATGGGGTCTCTCTGAATAAATCTTCTGAGCTGTGGAGAATAATATCTGGTTCTTAAGTAGTATAGGCCTGTTTCTCTGTCGTAATATGCTCCAGTATATAAGAAAGGTTGTTCTATTTTTTCATCTATATTTCTGATATTTCCATCTGGCCAGTAGTCATAGAAATTTACAATTTTACCTTTATTATCAGCAACGGCTATCACCGAACCTTGATGATTATGTATGTAATAGTAAGTTTTGTATCTGTTCCCTTTCTTTATTACCATTGCAACAGGCCTATCCAGTTTCCCAGGGATATAAACATAATATCTTTCTTCTTTGAGATTTCCTATCTGGAATATTCTCTCATATAGTAAATTCCCATCTACTCCGTAGAAATACTCATAAACCTGGTTATTTGTTTCCTTCTTTAATCTGTAATCTAATGGGTTGTATGAAAATTTTATTTCTTTGTTGCCGATTTTTACAGCTTTCAGTTTGTTGTCGTAGTTATAAACAAGTTCTTTCCTCCCAGAATTACTTTCCCATAAAATAAGATTTCCCAGGGAATCATATTCCAAGTTTTCCTGACCTGAATCTGTTTCTAAGCTTGTAAGCTGAGAGGCAGAATCATATACCGCATTTCTAAAAATAAAAGGTTTTATAGTATTAAGATTTCCAATAGTTCCTATATGTTCTTGTTTTATAACTCTTCCCATATCATCACGTTCGTATTTTATGTATATTTTTCCAAACCTATGTCCTAAAATTTTAATTTTACTGACTAATCCACGTTTATCATATTTATACTTAATTTTAATTCCTTTGAATTTAATCTTTTTAAGTAAACCTCTTTTGTTATATTTATATCTAATTTTCCCCTTTTTGAATTTTATCTGTTCTACATTGCCATCTTTATCATAATCATACCTAACTTCAAAGTTCCCTGGATAATTTATAGATTCCACAAATCCACCAGGTGAATATTTATAAGAAACTGATAGGTTTAATGTTTTCTCTGTCAGTTTTATAGGTCTGTTTAGAACGTCATATTCTATTTCTATAGATGAGTCTGGATTCTCGGCTTTTATTATATTTCCGTTGAAATCATACTGGAATTCTTTATAACTACCATCTGGATAGTTGATTTTTGTTAATCTGCCTGAAATGTCATACTCATAGGTTATCTTTTCTCCATTAGGGAGCGTTATAGAAGTAAGTCTGAAATTATTGTCATAATCTTTTTTTATTGTGTTGTTTAATGGGTCTTGTAGACCTGCAGGATAACCGGCTATATCTCTCAAAAATTTCCATTTATTTCCGTTGTAATCTATAAAACCTGTTATTCTTCCTATCTCATTTTTTTCGTAAGAGTAGCAATTGCCTTCCTTACAAACCTGCACAAGTAAATCTAATGGATTATAGGTATAAGTTGTTTCCTTTCCTAAAGGGTCAATATATCTGACTAAGTTTTTATGATTGTATTCAAAAGAATAAATATTTCCTTCAGGGTCTTTAATCTGGGTAACTCTCCTTAGGGTATCGTAGCTGTATTCATATTTATTTCCTTGAGGGTCTGTTACCTCTAATAAATCGCCAATATTACTATATTTGAACTTCCATTTTCTTCCGCTTGGAAGTGTAATTTCAGAAGGATAACCGAAATCATCATATTGTATGCTTACAGTTCTATTTTCAGGAAGTATGACTTTTTCTACTAAACCTTTATCGTTATAGATAATCTGTTTTTGAGAACCATCCGGATATTGTATTGAGGTCAGATTACCGTTGCTATTATAAGTAAATATGTATTCATTGCCATTTCTGTCTTTAAACCTTGTTGGAAAGTCATATTCATTATAAGAAAATTCTTCATAACTGCCATCTGGATATTGTATTTTGGTTATATTCCCTTTTTCATCATAGCTTAACTCAGTTCTGTTTCCTTTTGCATCAACAAATATACTTCTCAGTCCATCTGAATTATAGCCAAATAAGGCTATTCTTCCTTTTTCATTAAATATTTCTTCGGTCCAACCGGGATATATATTCCAGTAAGAAACCCATGTTCCATCTGGATAATCTATTCTTGTGTTGTAATCACTTCTCCATGTTCTATATTTTTTGATTTTTCCGTTAGGTAGTTCTATTGCAGTTAATGCATAACCTTCCCACGTTGTGTAATAGTTGAATTTATAAGTCCCGTTAGGAAGTTTAAGTCCAACAAGATATCCTTTGTCATCATATTGATATTCTATTACCGTTCCATAAGCGTCTATATTTTTTATAAGATGTCCTTTGGAATCATACTCATAAGATATTGTTATTCCATTAAAAGTAGATATTGCACTGACTAATCCCTGGTCATTGTATTCTATTGAAATTTCTCTTCCAGAGGAGTCTATAATTCTTACAGGCTTAAATGGGATACTATCATCTTCATACTCAAATTTTATGTAGTTCCCATTTCTATCTCTAATTTCAACTAATTTTCCAATTTCATCAAAAATCCAGTATATTCTGTCTATTTTTCTATAAAGGACATACTGATTTCCTTCTTTTCTGAGTTCATCGGTGACTCCATATTCTGGTATAAATGTATTATTTGTCTGGTCATAATAAAAATGAACTATTCTTCCTGTTGGGGTATACCAGTCAATTTCTCCTGAAGGTGTTTTCCTAAGCCTTGTTCCATAATACCAGCTCCATCCTTTACCAAATATAGAAACATGAGGAGAATCTGCATTATAAGTTCTTTTAAGGGTGAAATCTATTCCAAAATGTTTGTATCTAAAATCTACGTCTGAAATGACCAGGTTTAAAGTTGCTGTATTTGTTAAAATAGCCGGTAGTCCCATAGAGGTTCCACATTTGGTTTTGTCATACTCGGTATTTTTATTGTCTTCGGGACCTCCAAGCTCTCCTGGTGGACAGCACCAGCAGTAAGCACCAAAAAGGCTATTTGCAAGCTCCTGACTAACTTCACTATATTTGCCATTATCAAAAACTAAAGCATATCCGGTAAATTTTTCTTTAAATAGTTTTATATTTTCTACTAAAACTCTTTTCCCTTTTGCAGGGTCTATGTATGCTATGTCAGCACCTTTTCTTCCTAAGAAAACGACATAATGTTTGTTTTTCAGTAGAACAATTTTAGGCTTTTTAGTTTTGGTTAAATCTTTTGTTGAAGCTTTTACAATTCTTACGTGAACTCCTTTCTTTTCAAGAAAGTTTTTAAGTTGTGCAAGACTAAGACCTTTATTGTTTACAGATAGCTCAACAATTTCTTCCCATACTATAGGTAAATTAAGTTTTTCTACTACTGCCAGTAAAGAACCTTTTCCACATGCAAAAGCTACAGGTCCAAAATTTTTTTCATACTCTTTTATTCTTTTTATATATCTGAGCCAATAATTACAAAATTTAATCTGTCTTTCATCGTTTGTATTTTTTAGAACTTCTTGAATTAATTTTTCAGCATCATCTATACGTCCCATATAGAAATAAACACTGGCAAGATGAGTTTTAGCATCATTGATTATTTTTGTGTTGCTGGAGATTTCCATTGCTTTTTTGTAATGGTATATAGCATTATCAAAATCCCATTTGTATTTGTAAATTAAACCTTTACGTAGATTAGCAAAAGCAACCTCGTCAGATGTATATTCTTCCGGATGTGTCAGGATTTTATTTATTATGGCTTCTGCTTCTGGGAATTTCCCTTTTTCAAACAGGATATCTATTTTCTTTATGATATTATCAGGATAGTTTATGTATGCTCCTGAAAACTCTGTTGAATAGGAAAATTTAAAAAAGATGGCAAAAATTACAAATAGTAAAGGAAAGAACCTTTTCATCGTCCCTCCCTCCTGTAACTTTAGATAACTAATCAGTATTCATACGGATTTCAATAATATTGCCATTGTTATCGTAGATATACTCTATGTTCTTTTTTTCTAAGGCATTTATATAATTTTCTTTTTGTAGTCTATCTTGGTTATCGTAGGAATATTTATCTTCAAAGAAATCAGTTCCACAGGAGATAAAGGATGCCGATATAAATAACATTGTCAGCAGGATGATTTTTTTATACATAACCTTCCCTCCCCTGCAGGAGACAACTTTACTATTAAACTATAACTATTGATTATATGTTGTCAAGTATTGGTAATAAATTTTAAACCAGATATTATAAATCAATAATCAAGGCCTTTTTGGGCGGGGATACCTTTGTGAAAAGGATGTTTTATTTCTCTCATCTCTGTTATCAGGTCTGCTATTTCCATAAGCCAGTCAGGGCAGTATCTACCGGTAATTATAAAATGAAAATTATTTTTATATTCCTTCAGGAAGTTTTCAACTCTGTTTTCTTCTATTAGTTTGTAGTTTAAAGCCACGCAGAGTTCATCCATTATAATTACATCATGGGTTTGATTTATTACTGCGTTAATCACAAATTCTATTCCATCATTTGCCATCTGGTAATCAATTTTTGAAAAGGGTTTAAAACCTTTTTCTTTAAGCTCAGGATTTTTTTCCAGCTCTTCTTGTGGAAGATAAAATCCCTTTCTACCGAAGCTTTCTATATCAAAATTTTCCAGTTTGCTCAAAACATTGTATTCTGATGAAAGTTCTTTGACTTTCATAAATTGAACCATTAAAACCTTGAAACCTGCACCAACAGCTCTAATACCTGTTCCAATGGCCGCTGTGGTTTTACCTTTTCCGTTTCCTGTAAATATATAAATCATAGCTCACACACACTCCATCCACATACCGGACATTTTTTACATCCTTCAGACTTGATTAGCGGTGTGCCACATATAGGGCATTTTTCTATTTTTTCTTCATTTCCTTTGGTTTCTTCTATTTTAACAGATTGGGGTTTTTCTTCCTTTTCCTCCTCTTCTCCGGGAATATAAACACCTTTTATTGATTTATATCTGTAGACGGTTAATCCTTTGCAGCCAAGGGAGTGTGCAAGTAAATAAGCTTTTCTCATATTTTCAGCTGTTGCATGTTCTGGGAAGTTTATTGTTTTTGATACAGAGGAATCTGTCCATTTCTGGATTGCAGCAAGGGCTCTGACATGGTCTTCTGCTGAGATATCAAGGGCGGTAACAAATATTCTTTTCCATTTGTCCGGTATATATTTTATTTGCTGTATACTTCCTTTATTAGCTGAAACATCTTTTAGCAGATTGTCATCATATAGGCCTTCCTTTTCCATTATTTTTTCAAAAACAGGGTCAACATAATAAAATGTTCCCAGACTAACCTTTTTCTCATATACCAGACTGAAAACAGGTTCTATTCCTGAAGATGTTCCTGCTATCATGCTTATTGAGCCTGTAGGTGCAACCACTGTTGTAAATGCATTTCTAAGGCCGTGTTTTTTTATTTTTTTGACCAGTTTATCCCAGTCCAAATTCCAGCTTTCTCTTTCCTCAAATCCTTTTATTGGCATTTTTCCTTCAGGGTAAAAGCTTTTTCTGTATGTTGAGAATTTACCCCTTGTTTTTGCCCTTTCTATAGATTCCTCTTTAGAGTAGTAATTAACGTATTCCATCACCTTTTCCATCCATTTTCTACCTTCTTCGCTGTTATACGGAATTTCAAGTTCAAAAAGCATATCTGCAAGACCCATAATTCCAAGACCAATTTTTCTGTTTTTCAGAGTCATTTTTTCAATTTCAGGAAAAGGGTATTTATTCACATCAAGGACATTATCTAATAATCTTGTGGCTGTTCTTATGCTTTTTTTGAAGTCCTCCCAGTCAAAATAAACCTTTCTTTTTCCGTCGTGGTATTCTTCTTTTATAAAAGCCCATAGATTAAGTGAACCTAAATCACAGCTTTCATTTGGATATAAAACCACTTCTCCACAGGGATTTGTTGCATATATTCTGCCAAATGCTTTTATGAGGGGGTTGTATTTGTTGATATTGTCATCAAATAACAGGCCAGGTTCAGCTGATTCCCATCCTTGATAAACAATCATATCAAATAGTGTTCTGGGATTAACATATTTCCAGACTTTCCCATCCCTTGGATTTATAAGTGGATAAGGTTTGTTTTTTTCGTAATACTCCCAGAAATCCTCTTTTAAAAAAACAGAGATATTAAAATTGGTTAGCTGCTTGTTTCCTTTTTTTGCTGTTATGAACTCCTCAACATCAGGATGGTCAGAATTAAGGATGCCCATATTGGCTCCTCTCCGGACTCCCCCCTGTTTTATAACATCTGTCATTTTATCGTATAACGTCATAAAGGCTATAGGCCCTGAACTTCTTCCGTGGGTTGTGCTGATATAATCCCCTTTTGGTCTTAGTTTGGAGAAATTGTATCCGCAACCTCCCCCTGCCTTAAAAATCAGTGCAGCTCTTTTTAATGTTTCCATAATAGATACAATGCTATCTTCTATATCCAGAACAAAACAGGCCATTCCCATTCCAAGTGGATTACCAAAATTAACAAGGACAGGGGTATTGGGCATGAATTTTTTGCTGGTCATAATATCAAAGTATTCCTTAATTTCTTCTTCGTATTTATCAAGTTTTCCATCCTGAATCATTTTTATAATCTGGAATAAAGGCTTTTTCATGTGTCTGTTTTTGTTAAGCCTGTTATAAACCCTTATAAGTGATTCTATGTGGTATTTATTTAAGCTGTATTGACCGATTTTGAGCTTCCCTGCAAGTTTTTCCGGGTCAATATTTTCATTTTTTTGTTTTTTGGGAAGTCTTTTCAAAGAAAAAATTTGGGGGTCGTAAAGTATCGATGGTATCGCAGTGTTTATTGCTACTCTTTCAAACATCTGTTTGGGGCTTTCTATAATATTACCTTCTCTATCTCTGGAAAGATACCGTGCTGCAAGGACTCTCAAGGCATTCACATCAAATCTTTTATCTATCTCATCTAATTTATCTTTATTCAGTATTTTCTGTTTTTCTTTTCTGATTTCTGCCCTTTTTTGACGGTAGAGTATATATGCTTTTGCTACTTTAGCTAAATTTGCCTCAATTAAAATCTGTTCAACAACATCTTGAACTTGTTCAACTGTTGGAATTTGGTTCTTTTTTAGGGTTTTCTGGAGTTTTTGGACAACCTTCTGGGTCAGTTTTTCTGCAAGTTCCCTGTCCGGTTTACCTACAGAAATCATTGCTTTGAAAATGGCGTTTGTGATTTTTTCAGGATTGAAATCTACTGCTCTACCGTCCCTTTTGATTATTTTTTTAATCATAACAACCCCCTGCAAAAGGGTTATATCCATAAATTTAGTTAGATTTTTTCAAAATGCAGGGGGATTTTTGTTTTAGTGATGATGATGCTGTGGTATTAGATAAAAGTTTTGGGGAGTAATCTCATTTAGTTTATTTTGGAGAAAGTCTTGAATGATTTTTTTATAGCTTTGATTTTTATCTTTTGTGAAATAGGCTTTTATCCCTTTTTCAACAAGGGCATTATATGCTCCACCACCTATGTGATTAGTAATTACCACATCAACATGCTCAGCAGCTAAATCCTGTGCAATTCCTTTGCCGTTTAAGGCTTTATTTTCAATTATTTTAGCTTCCTGTATATCTGTATCATAGATTAGGAAAAATTTTGCTTTTCCATAAGCAGTTGACAGGACATAATCATCTCCTTTTGGTTTTACAGGCATTGCTATTTTCATTGGTATCCTCCGGTTAGTATTTGCTAACCATATTATATATATTTTTTAATTCCTTTCCACAGATTTTTTAGTCTTTCTTTAATCTTTTTTTCACGACCATTTTCAGTTGGAAGATAATATTGCTTATTTTTTAGTTCAGTTGGAAGGTAGCTTTGCACCACAAAATTTTCAGGATAGTCATGGGGATATTTGTAATCCTTTCCGTATCTGAACTTTTTCATTAGTTTTGTTGAAGGATTTATAAGATGAAGGGGAACAGGAATATTCGGATTTTGTCTAACATCTTTTATAGCTTCTTTTATAGCTTTATATGCTGCGTTGCTTTTTGGACAGCTGGCAAGATATGTAGCTGTCTGGGATAGAATAATCTGTGCTTCCGGCATTCCAATTTTTTCTACTGCTGTTAAACAGCTTGTTGCAAGGGTAAGAGCATAGGGCTCTGCGTTTCCTATATCCTCGCTTGCAAGAATAACAAGCCTTCTTGCAATAAATACAGGGTCTTCTCCTCCTTCAAGCATTTTAGCCAGATAATATACTGCTGCGTCAGGGTCTGAACCTCTGATACTTTTTATAAATGCAGATATCAGACTGTAATGAATATCCTGATTTCTGTCGTAAAGTAAATTTGGTCTGGAAAAAATTTGTTTTATAAGGTTTTTATCTATTATTACAGGGTCTTTTTCTATTATGTTAACTGCAGTTTCTATAGCATTTAACAAAACCCTTGCATCTCCACCGGATAGATTTATCAGTAGTTTTTTATCAGGAATTTTAATATCCCGTTTAGATAGGATTTTATCCTGTTTTAAAGCTCTGTCTATTAGATTTTCCAGCGCTTCATAGGAAAGGGGTTTAAGCTGGAATATATGACATCTGGAGAGTAGAGGAGAAACAAGGCTAAAGGATGGATTTTCTGTTGTGGCACCTATCAGAATAATTTCTCCTTTTTCTACTGCAGATAATAAGGCTTCCTGCTGTCCTTTATTAAATCTGTGTATTTCATCTATGAATAGGATTGTTCCTTTTGAAAACAGAGGATTTTTCTTGCTTTCTTCTATAACTTTTCTTATATCCTGAACTCCCGATGATATTGCATTAAGTTCAAAGAATTGGCAGTTTGTCTCTTTTGCTATTACTCTGGCAAGGGTTGTTTTTCCAGTCCCGGGAGGGCCCCATAAAATCATAGATTTAAGATTTCCTGATTTTATCATTTGTCTCAGGAGTTTTCCTTCTCCGATGATTTCTTCCTGACCTATTATTTCCGATATTTTCTCAGGTCGTAATCTTTCACTTAGTGGTGGAGTTCTACTCATTTTGCCTCAGTTAAAAGAAGGTTTTTTAAATAATAAACTATTTGAGGCTTTCTTCAAGGGTTTGTCTTTTTATCTGAAATTTTTTGCTTATTTTCCGAAATTATATTTATAAAACTATAAATTTTAAAGACAATCTGTTGTCTTAATATAAACCATGGGAGAAGATGAGAGTATATAAAGAACTGCTTGTTGCCTTTGCTGTGATTTCGGTATTTTATTTGGTTATTTTTAGCATGGCAATATGGTTAGGCGTTGTTAATTTTAATCCGGCAAGTTTTCTTTTTGGCGTTTTAAATACAGTCGGTGCTTTGTTATTGATAAAGAATAGGGAATTCCCTTTACAAAATGTTTTATATTTTATGCTATTTGCAATTGATGTATGGGTTTTCTTATATCTATTGGTTAATCTTATAAAAGATATAGATCTATTCCCGTTTTTGTGCCATAAGATTCTTTATACACTGGTTGGAGGCATTGTATTTTTATTAAGTGCTTTAAAGACTACAAATTTTATCAGAAGCAAGATATAGGGTAAATTTTAAGCTTTTTTATTCTTGACATCGCCGAGAATTTGCATATATAATATTGACCCTGATTGAGCGAGCGTAGCTCAGTTGGTAGAGCACTTCCTTGCCAAGGAAGGGGTCGCGGGTTCAAGTCCCGTCGCTCGCTCCATTATTCTCAGTTTTTCCCTCTAATTTTTCTATTAAAACTTCTTGAACCCTTCTAATATTAATACTCATAACTGTAAATTTTGTATTACCTACCGTCAGGCTTTCCCCCCTTTTGGGCATTCTTCCAAGCATATATATAATCATTCCGCCTACTGTTTCATAAGGTCCCTGTGGTAATTTTTCGTTTATCAGCATTTCAACTTCTTTCAGTTCTATACGGCCGTCAACAACTATCTTGTCCTGTATAAATCTTTTTATCATTTTCTTTTCTTTTTTGGAAAACTCATCTCTGATTTCTCCAACTATTTCCTCAAGGACATCCTCAAGGGTAATAATTCCCATTGTGGCTCCCCTTTCATCAACAACAACTGCCATATGGTCTTTAAACTGTTTAAATCCCTTTAAAACATTTGGCAGGCTTGTAAACTCAGGAAGATATCTTATAGGTCTGACTAACTTATCTACAGTATCATCCACATCCGCTTTGACAAGGTCATAAGCCCTGATAACCCCTACAATCTGGTCAATTCTTTTTTTATAAACAGGTATTCTGGAAAAGCCTGTGTCTTTAAAGATATGAATAATATCGCTGATTTTACTACCCAGTGGAACGGCTGCAACGTCTGAGAGAGGAACGACAATTTCTCCAAGTCTTCTTTCTTCAAATATCAGAACATTGGCAACAATTTTTTTCTCTAATTCTTCTATTCCTTCTGCTTCAAGCCTGAGAACATCAAGTAGCTCTTCTCGGGAAAGGAATTTATCCTTTTTAGGTTGTAGTCTGAATATGAAAAATACCAGCTTGTTAATTATTTTTGCAATTATCAGGAATGGATATAGTAGTTTCCTGAAAAATTCCAGTGCAGGAACAATATAAAAGATTATTTTATCAGCGTAATGTTGAAATACACTTTTAGGGAGAATTTCGCCGAATAAAAGGGTTATTACGATAATACCTTCTGCGAAAACTTCTTCCTTGTGCTGTAAAAATGGTATAAAAGTAGATAAGGAAGATAAGAAACTAACAAAAAATGCTGTTATGGTAACAATACTTAAGGTTGTTCCAATCAGACAGGTTGCAACATATTCATCAAATCTTTTTTCTAATTTTTCATAAACCTTTTTTGCCCTTTTATCCCCGTTTTTTGCAAGGTATTTTAGTCTATTTCTATCAACAGAGAATAATGCCAGCTCTGAACCTGAGAAAAAAGCCTCCAGCATTAAAAAGAACAAAATTCCTATAAGATAACTTATCATTCTTCCTCTTCCTCTTTTGGTTGTTCTGGAAGTTTTTCAATAATTACAGATATGATTCTGTTGTTTTCCACTTTTTCTATGGTGAACTTAAAGCCTTGATATACAAAGCTTTCGTTTTCTTTTGGAATTCTTTTGATGTAATCAAGTATAAATCCTGCAACAGTATCAAATTCATAATCAGGGGGTAGTGTTATACCTAAATCTTCTTCAAGTATTTCAACCTCTAATTTCCCTGAAACTCTCCATTTATTTTTTCCGATTTTTTCCATAAATGGTTCTTCTTCTTCATATTCTTCAGGTATATCTCCTACGATGAATTCAAGGATATCCTGAAATGTGATTAATCCAACAACTGTTCCGTGTTCATCAACAACAATGGCAATATGATTTTTTGTTTCCTCAAATTTTTTCATTATGTCAAGAAGGGGAGTAAATTCAGGAATAAAGTAAGGCTCCCTTAAAAATCTGTCTATTTTTTCTTCTCTACCTTCAAATTTCAGGAAGATAATATCTTTGATATAAAGAATTCCAACTATATTATCCAGCGAACCTTCATAAACAGGTATCCTACTGTAATCGTGTTCTTTGACAATTTCAAGGACTTCCCTTACTGTTTTTCCTTTTTCTATGGCAAATATATCTCTTCGTGGGGTCATTATCTCGCTTACTGTTACTTCGTGCAGCTCAAGGGCTGATTCTATAATTTCTTTTTCTTCTTCTGTGAATACTTTGTTTTCTGTTCCTACTGAAATAATTGATAAAAGTTCATCCTCTGATAGTTTGTGGCTTTCGACAGGTAGTTCCAGGCCTACTTTTTTCAGAACATACTCAGCCAGTTTCATAAATACAAATCTAAAAGGGGTCATTATTATGTAAAACATATAAAAAGGTCTTGCAGCAAATAGGGCGTATCTTTCAGGATAATAAGAACCTATTGTTTTAGGTGTTATTTCTCCAAAAGTAAGAATTAGAATAGTCATTATGATGATTGCGATAAATAAGTATTTTTCCCCAAAATAGTGCAGGACTAATCCTGATGTGATTGCTGAAGCTGTGATATTCACCAGCTCGTTTCCAATTAGGAACGTGATAACCAGCTCTTTTGGTCTTGAACGGAGTAAATCAGCTATAATTGCAGACTTATTTCCTTCTCTGGCAAGGCGTTTAATCTTAAGCCAGTCCATAGAGAAGAAAGATGACTCAATACCTGCAAAAAATGCAGATAATAAAAGAAGCCCGAAGATTATTCCTATCTGAATTAGCAAACTGCTATCAAGCAAAGTGACAATAAACCTCCCTGTTATCAGATTTTTTGTATTCCGGTTTTGTTTTGCATATATCCTCTGCTATTGGACATCTTGAGTAAAAAACACACCCGTTCTCAGTTTCTTCCCTGTAAACCTCTACTACCTGTTCAAGTTTTTTCCTTTTGGAAGGATGGTCAGGTGGAAGAGAGGCAAGAAGTAGTTTTGTATAAGGATGTAATGGGTTTTTTAATATATCTCTTGCATTACCTTTTTCCATTATTTTCCCTCTGTAAATTACCATAATTCTGTCTGCAAGCATACCAACTACATTAAGGTCATGGGATATAAAAAGGAAGCTTATTCCAAATTTTTGTTTAAGGTTGTTTATTAGATTTATGATCTGAAGCTGGATTGATACATCAAGGGCTGAAGTTGGTTCATCTGCAACAATCATTTTAGGCTTTAGAACAATTGCTCTTGCAATAGCCACCCTTTGTCTTTGGCCTCCGGAAAGCTCTGAAGGATATCTATCTAAAAATGTTTCATCAAGCCCTGCATCTTTAATCGTCTGAACCACCAACTTTTTTCTTTCTTCTTTAGGAAAATCATGGACTATTAAAGGTTCTTCAACAATCTGTTTTATTTTAAGCCTTGGATTAAGGGAGGTTCGCGGATCTTGAAAAACTACTGATGTTTTTCTCCTAAACTCTTTTTCTTCTTTTCTGCTTAGCTGATATATATCTTTTCCTTCAAACTCTATTTTGCCACTGTCTTTTTTTATCAGTTTTAGTATAAGCTTACCAATAGTTGATTTTCCGCTTCCTGATTCGCCGACAACGCCTAATATCTCATTTTGATTTAAACAGAAATTAACGTTATCAACGGCTGTGAAATACTCTTTTTTCAGGAGGGATTTCTTTATGAGGAATTTTTTTGATAAGTTTTCTACCTTCAGTAAGGTAGGACTACTGCTATCCATTTTTTAGGTTAACCTGCTTTTTAATACCTCTAAAAAATTTTTTAAAAAGTATAACATAAAAGAAATTTTTGCCTATGATATAGGTAATGTAGGTGAAGGTTTGCCAAAATAGTATCCTTGAGAGTAATCTATTCCCAGCTTTTCCACTTCCTTTTGAATTTCTTCATTTTCCACAAACTCAGCAATGGTTTTTATATTTACCTCTTTAGCAAAAGTTACTATTGCTTCTACAATAGCATGGGAAATTTTGTTTTCTAACATTGTTTTTATTAATGACCCGTCTATCTTGATATAGTCAATATTTAGTTTAACAAGATAAACAAAGTTTGAGTATCCACTGCCAAAATCATCAATAGATATTTTTGCACCTTTATTTTTTACTTTGTTAACAAAATCTATAACTTCCTGTGCTCCTTCAATACTTTCGTCCTCAAGCAGTTCAAATGTTATGTATTCACATATGTCTTTTGTATCTAAAAGTTGAAGTATAAAGTTTTCCATTTCTACGTTGATTATGTCTGATAGGGATAGATTTATAGATAGATTTATCCCATATTTACGTGCTGTTTTAAATGCATTTTGTATAACGGTTTTAGAAATATCTGTGTATAGTTTGTATCTTTTAGCTATTTCAAGAAAATGATAAGGCGTGTAAACTGTGCCATCTTCATCAATAAGCCGGACAAGAACCTCATATTTTTCAATCTGGCCGGTTTTGTTATTGATAACGGGCTGGTAGTAATTTACTATCCGTCCATCCTGAAGGGCAGATTTTATTTTGTTTACCCATATCAGATTTTCTCTGTATTCTGCAATTGCTGAACTTTCTTCTATATAACTGCTAACAGGTTCATTCTCAAGTATTCTTGCATTTTTCAATGCTATATCTGCTTTCTGGAGCGGATCATTCTGAGCTATAGATATTCCAGCTGATACCCTTAGATTTACAGCTTCGTTGCCGTATCGGAAAATCATATTGTTTATTTTTAAAACCAGATTTTTTATGGCCTTTTCAAACTTTTCCGGAGAAAGATTGTTATCTAAATCTGCTATTACAAACTCGTCACCGAATATTCTGTAAACTTTCAGTTTAGGATGTATTTTTTTAGCTTCTTTTTTCAGGATTTTTGCGAGGGTTTTAAGGATATAATCACCGAATTCATATCCGAAAACATCATTAATTTCTCTGAACTTGTCAATATTTATAACCGCTATGGTTGCTACAGGATGTTTTTCTAAATCTTTGTTGAATTTTTCCCTGTTGAAAAGCCCTGTCAGTTCATCTTTATAGATTTTTAAAACCAGATTTTTTCTTTCATGTTGTAGAGATTTTTCCTTTGAAGAAAGTTCTTTTTCAGCTGAGGATATCTGTTTAAAGAAAATAAAACTCATTATTGTGAGAAGTGTAAATAGAAACCCTCCTGCTGCTGTAGTTGATAAGATATCTTTTTTCATGTTTTCTTTTAAATTGCTTAATCTTTGTTCAATTACTTTCTTAATATCTCCCAGATAAAACACTGAGGCTATGTATAAATCCCATTCCGGATAGTATTTCTTATAGACAAGATGATTTCCATATTGTGAAAGGCCTTCTTTTAGATTTTTTATAAAACTAAATTCTTTGCATGTTGCTGTATCCAGAAGGCAGGATTGGGTAAATCCGTCTATTAGGATTATCCTGTTTGAGCTATTTTTTTCCATTTTTTGAATTGTCTGGGCAAATTCCAGTTTTATCTGTTGCCTTAAATACTCTATATAGTCACCGGAACCGATAATCCAGTTAAATGGTTTGAATAATTTTAGATAGGCAATTTTTTTATAGGGCTTTTTTCCGTGACCTGGGAGATACCAGTAATAACTTACAAATCCACCACCTCTAAGGGCTGCCAGTAAAAACTCCCGCTGGACATACTTGCCATAGATATCCTGATAATTCCACATTGATTTATTCTCTATTTCGGGGAAAGCGGGATTGGCAAGCACGATACCTGTTGTGTCTGCACGGGTTACAAAGTAGTATCCTCTGCCTCCAAAAAATCTGGCTTTCCTGACAGATTCTAAGAACATTTTTTGAATTTCTTTATCCGGAATTTTACCTTTCAGGAAAAGATATATCTGTCCAAGTAGTGTATCTGCTATTCCAACAACATCTTTAAGGTTATTTTTTAGCTTTGTTTCCAGTAAACTGTTTTCAAAATCTGCCAGTGTTATGATTTGGTAGACCTGGTTTTTTATAAGATTTTTTCTTTCTTCTATAATTGTAGATTTTAACTGGTCTTTACCCAGATTGTATTCCTGTATCTCTTGATAGATGTTAAATCCTGTAAAAAATATAAATGCAATACCTGCAAGTAGTATTATCCAGAGTAAAACAAGCCGTGAAATTGAATCCTTTCTTTTCATTTATTTATTATCATCGGTTGTTTTTTCTAAGATTGTTATACTTTCTATATGGTATGTATGGGGGAACATATCTATCATATAAGTTTTAGCAAGCTGGAAACCATTTTCTATGAGTTTATTGATATCCCTTGCCAGTGTAGATGGATTACAGGATATATAAATAAGTTTTTTAAGTTGTGGTATTTCCAGCAGTGCATTTAAGGTATCTTTATCCAGTCCTGTTCTTGGAGGGTCAACAAGAACAAGCTGTGGATTTTTCTTTTTCATATAGTTTAAAACCTGTGACGCAGGTGCCCTGTGGAAATGGACATTAGGGGTTTTATTCAGTTTTTTGTTATGGTTTGCATCCTGAACAGCATAAGGATTTATTTCTACTCCGAACACCTTTTCTATATATCTGCCCATTGGAATGGTAAATGTTCCGACTCCGCTATATAGGTCAAAGGCAATTGATACATTACTATTTTTTGCTTCTTCTTCAACAATTTGAATCATATTTTTGACCTGAAATCTGTTAACCTGAAAAAATGAGTCTGCAGATACTCTAAATCTGTAATTCCCGACAGCTTCATATCCGAATGGGCTGCCTATAAAGTTTAATCTTTTTGGTATTTTGTCCTTCTGGTATATACCTGCACCTACAAGGGTTTCTCCTAAAAATGCTTTTAGATGTTTTAGTCCGAGGGGAAAACTTTTTACTCTACGGGGAAATATAAACCGGACAGTCATCTGTCCTTCTGAGGAGGAATAAAAATGAGCTTCAATAGGCTGGAAAGTAAGAAAAGGCAAAACTTCCTTTAAACCTGCTAAAGCTTGATTTAATTCTTCTTTTAGAAGATAACAGTAGTCTATGTTGATAACATTATGGCTTTCCCGCTGATAAAAACCGACTTTTTCTCCGTATATCTTAAACTGTGTCCGATTTCTGTAGTGGAATGGATTTTCTGAAGGAAACACGTTTTGCAGCGGGACATCCTTTATTTTTCCTATTCTTTCCAGGGTTTCAAGGAATATCTCCTTTTTGTATTCAACCTGTTTTTCATACTGGATATGCATATAATCACAGCCACCGCAGTATGTGAAGTATTTGCATACAGGTTCTACACGGTAAGGGGAACTTTTTAAGATTTCAACAGGCTGGCACTCAATAAAACTCTTTTTTTCATTTGTTATTTTTACAGAAACTTCCTCTTCAGGTAGGACGAAAGGAACAAAGCATACCCTGTCATCTATCTTTCCGAGTCCCTTTCCGCCATAAACAAGTTTTTCAATATTGACCTTTATCATTTATTAAACTAATTCCTTTTGTGATATTAAAATAGTTTAAAAATAATATATCATTTTGGAGAGGTTGAATGTTTTATGTATCAAAAGTAACCCCGTTCTTTTTTATTCTTGCTTTTATTGATTTGTTTATGGCTGTTTTTTCCCATGGAATAGGATATGACTATGTTTTTGTTGGTCTGGTATCTGTTTTTGGATTTATTCTGCATACAATACTGGGAGCAGCTTATCAGATAATTCCAAACTCACAGCAATCGGAATTAAAAAATGAAAAACTCCAGATAGCTGTTTTTGTGGCTGCTTCGTTGTCTTCTTTGCTTATGTATATAAAAAACTACCAGATAGCTGCACTGTTTGCCCTTACTGCGGTTATTTTGTTTACTATTCATGTTTTACCTGTGATAAAAAATTATCAACCGATAACTATTAGATTTTTGGTTGGTTCCCTTGTCTATATGAATCTAGCAAGTTTGTTTTTTGTCCTTGCTTATATCCCTTTTAAATGGATACCTTTTGTTCCTTTCCAGCTGGCAGTCCATACATTAACAGTTGGAACAATGCTAAATGCTATTCTTGGTGTTGAGCTTGCATGGATACCGATGCTGATGATGCATACCCTTAATGTGAGATTTGCAAATACTGTATTTTATGCAGTGCAGGTTTCTATTTTTGTTTTTCTAACAGGATTTGCAATTATGAATTATAAAGTTGTTGCAGCTGGCGGGGTTTTTCTGCTGCTATCTGTTGGATTATTTTTATGGATTGTGTTTAATGCGATTAGAAGTTCAACCCATAAAGAAATTCCATTTGTTGTTAAATTTTTCCTTGCAGGGCTTGTTTTCCTTGTTATAGGAATGCTTTCAGGTGCCCATGTAGCAGGTAGTGAGAACTTTAAGTTTGTTCCAATGCATATGATACTAATGGTTTTTGGATTTGGGGGACTGACTATAACAGGTGCAATGTTCCATTTACTTCCAAGAATTGTATGGAATATGGTTCATGTTAAAAAGGCACAAGAAGGAAAGCAAATACCAAATGTGTTTAATATCCTAGACAAAAAGGAAACCATGATTACATTTTATCTGCTGATAGCAGGTGTTATTCTGATGGTCGGTGCTACATTTATTGAGCTGAATACAACGAGATATCTTGCTTCTTTGATATACTTGACAGGACTGGCGATGTTCTTCAAAGCTTTGTTTTACAGACTTTATCTTCTGTATACCCTATAAATCAAGGGCTGACATCAGCCTGTTTAAAGTTTCCTTATTAAAAGGAAAAAATTATGCTAAAATTTCCTTATGAAAAGGAAAGAAATATTTAAAGAGCTTATAGTTGAGTTCCAGAATAGACAATTGCCAACTGTTATAAACCGTAATATAGAAGTTCCTATCAATACAAAGAAAATAATTTCTATTATAGGTGTAAGGCGAAGTGGTAAAACTTTTGTTCTTTTCCAAACAATCAAAAAATTGCTCAATGACTATAAAATTCCCATAGAAAGAATAGTTTATATAAACTTTGAAGATGAACGACTTGAGATAACAAAAGAGGATTTAAATCAACTTATAGAGGCTTATACAGAGCTTTATCCGGATATCTCTCTTGATAAGGTTTATTTCTTTTTTGATGAAATTCAAAATGTGCAGGGTTGGGAAAAATTTGTTCGCAGAATTTATGATAGCTATACAAAAAATATATTCATAACCGGCTCAAACTCAAAACTATTATCCTCTGAAATAGCAACTTCTTTAAGGGGAAGGAGTATATCATTTACGGTGTATCCACTTTCATTTAAAGAGTTCATAAAGTTCAAGAACATAAAAACAAAAAAAACTGATATTTATGACATAAAGAAAAGGGCAAAAATAAAAAGCTTATTCTTAGAATATATGGAGTTTGGAGGATTTCCTGAAATTGTGTTTTTAGAAGATGAAAATTTAAAAATAAAGGTATTACAGGAATATTTTGAAGTAATGCTTTATAGGGATATTATAGAAAGATTTCAAATAAAAAATCCTTTAGTGTTGAAATATTTTGTAAAAAGAGTCGTAGAAAATGTAGGAAAGCCTTTGTCTGTTAATAATATTTACAATGAATTAAAATCTCAGGGGTTCAAGCTGGCAAAGGATAGTTTATATTCTTATTTAGAAATGTTAGAAGCTATATTTTTTTCATTTATAGTAAAAAAATACACAAAGTCAGTTTTAAAATCTGAGTTGACACACAAAAAGGTTTATTTGATTGATAATGGATTTTTAAATGCTTTGAGTTTTTTATTTAAAGAAAAAAAGGGTGCTTTACTGGAGAATATACTTGTAAAAGAGTTTAAAGCCAAAGGCAATGAAGTTTTTTATTTTAAAGAAAAAAAAGAATGTGACTTTATAGTTGTGGATGCTGAAAATAACTTAATTCCTGTTCAGGTTAGTTTTTCTCTTGTAGATAAAGAAACAAGGAAAAGGGAAATTGAAGGATTAATAGAGGCTTTAAAATTCCTTGGTTTAGATAAAGGATTAATAATAACTTTAGATGAAAAAGAAGAACTAAAAATGAATAATTACAAAATAGATATAATCCCCGCTTATGAGTATCTGCTACAGTTATAATTCAATAAATTTCCCTGAAGAAATCCCCTTATAAATATGGTAAAATATTGTTTTAATCAATATTTGAAGGGGTTTTTTAGATGTCAGAAATTATTAAACAGCCTATTGAGGAAGAGGTAAAATCAGCCTATTTAGATTATGCTATGTCTGTTATCGTCGGAAGGGCGATACCAGACGTCAGAGATGGTCTTAAGCCTGTCCAGAGAAGAATCCTTTACGCAATGAATGAACTTGGATTATATCCAAATAAACCATATAAAAAGAGTGCAAGGATTGTAGGGGAATGTTTTGTTGCTGGAACTCTGGTTAATACTGAAAAGGGATTAAAACCTATTGAAAAGATAGAGCGTGGAGAAAGAGTCTATACTCAAAAAGGATTAAGAGAAGTTACAGAACTTTACATAATGCCACCACAACCTTTATTAGAGGTTGAGCTTGAAACAGGTGTTGTTAATAAAGTAACAAAAGGACAGATGTTCAAAGTCTTTGATGAAACTTTAACTTTCGTATGGAAAAGGGCAGATGAACTAAAAGAAGGAGATTATGTTGTTTTATCAGCAAAAGAGCCTGATATTTCTGAATATCAAGTAGTAAATGGACTGAAAATAGATGAAGATATTGCTTATTTATTGGGACTATTTCTTGCAGATGGATGGATTGATAAAGACAAAAGAGGATATAAAAGAATTGCATTTGGATTAGATAATAAATCTGTATTAGATAGAATAAATGAAATTCTACTGAAGAAGTTCGCTAAAAAGGAAAATATCCAGCACAGAGAAAATCACTATATTTTGAAAATTAATAGAAAAGATATAAATGACCAGTTAATACAGGCACTAAATATAGAAAATAAAAAGTCTGAGAATATTTCTATTCCGGAATTCATTTTCCAATCTCCAAAAAGTGTTGTTTTTTCTTTTCTAAGTGGTTTCATTGATGGTGATGGAAGTGTTCATTTAAATAGAAATGTCCTCAATATAACCTCTATTTCTGAAGAATTTATAAGAGCATTGCAAATTTTACTGTTCCAGTATGGAATAATAAGCAAATTATTTGTATCTCAGCCAAAAGAAAATAAAATTGGAAATAAAACAATCAAAGGTAAAAATAAAGTTTACTCTTTAGAAATTAGCGGTCATTTCCTGAAAAAACTTGCGGAAACGTTAACTCTTTCTCATTCTGTTAAACAAAATAGACTCAGCCAAATTAAAAATTTTAAGCAATCTAAATTTGATGAGATACCATTTATTGCTTCTAAAATCTTTAAGGAATTTTCTGAAAAACATTTAGGTGGTGGATGGTATTTATCTATAGATGGTAAAAAAGTTAGAGCTGGTATTAAATATCCAGATGGAACAAAGATTAGATATTCAAAAGATTTGGCTGAAAAAATTAAGCTTTATAAAAATTCTATTTTTGCGCTTGGTATTTATAAAAAGTTAGAAATAATAGGCTCAAGGTATAAAGACTTTATTGATACAGTTATAAAGGACAATCTATTTTTTGTAAAAGTAAAAAGTATAAGAGAAATAGAACCAGAAATAACTTATGATATTCAAGTGGCAGAAGAACATGAATTCATAGCAAATGGGATGTTATCCCATAATTGCCTCGGTAAATACCATCCACACGGTGATACATCTGTTTACGATGCCCTTGTTAGAATGGCTCAAGATTTTACCCTTAGGTATCCTCTTATACAGGGGCAGGGGAACTTCGGTTCAATAGATGGTGACCCGCCAGCTGCAATGAGATACTGTGTTGTTGGAGATACATTAATCCACACAGATAAAGGTCTTATAAAAATAAAAGATATAGTTCCAGATAGCAAAGAAAACTCAGATAATCCAGTAGATATAAAAGTTCAGTCTTTAAACAGAAAGATAAACAGTTCTGATATGTTTTTTAATAGCGGAAAGCATAAAACAATAAAGATAGAAACAGAAGAAGGCTATGAAGTAGAAGGAAGCTTTAATCACCCTGTTTTAACATGGACTACAGATGAAAACGGCAAGCCTGTTTATAAATGGAAAACCCTTGACCAGATAAAAGCTGGTGACTATGTGATAGTTAGCAGATTAAATGATATAGAACCATCTGAAGATTTACTTACAGAAGAAGAAGCTATTCTCCTTGGTTCTCTTGTTTCAGAAGGATATATCTCAGACAACAGAGTAGGATTTAATAACACAGATGAGGATTTTGCAAAGCAGTTTGAAACAGCCCTTGTAGGTAGCTATGGAACGGTGGGCTGTAAGTATGAAAGAAAACTTAAAAGCGGAAAAACACTGATTGAATATCAAGTTCATCAAAAGGAAGTTGTTGAGGATATAAAAGAAAAAGGCTTTAGCGAAAAATCAGCAGATAAAGAAGTGCCATATACAGTTTTAAGGTCTTCAAAGAAAATCCAGAGAGCATTCTTAAAGGCACTTTTTGAAGGAGATGGCTCTGTTTATAAAGGGAAAGGAACTGTTGTTATTTCTTACACCTCTAAAAGCAAAAAGCTTTTAAAACAACTGCAGGTTTTACTCCTGAATTTTGGAATTATCTCAAGAATTCACAGAGATAAACAGAACCATAGACTTATCATCTCTGGATATGAAAATGTAAAACTGTTCAAAGAAAAAATAGGGTTTTTAAACACAAAACAGGAAAAACTGGAAAGGCTTTTAATAGAGTTAAATGCAAAAGAAACAGCAAACAGCAAAACAGATTTTATTCCTTTTATAGCTGATTATGTAAGGGAAAAATACAAAGGAAAAGGCTTTAATGAATGGTTCTTAAAACACAATATAGATAGATATCCAAAGATTGAGAAATACTGGGAAAAACTTGAAACAATATTTGATGAAGAAGATTTAGCCCTTTATAGAGAACTTCTTGAAAACAGATACTATTTTGCAAAGGTTAAAACTGTAGAAGAAACGGGAGAAAAAGTTGTTTATTCAATCAGAGTAAATAGCCAATGTCACTCGTTTGTTGGAAACGGGATAATCAACCACAACACTGAAGCCCGTCTCACAAAGCTTGCAATGGAAATGCTTGCTGATATAGATAAAAATACCGTTGATATGAAAGAAAACTTTGATGCTTCCTTAATGGAACCGGAGGTTCTCCCTGCTAAATTCCCAAATCTCATATGCAACGGTGCTGCAGGTATTGCTGTAGGTCTTTCAACAAATATTCCACCTCACAACTTTACAGAAGTTGCAGAGGCACTCAAATATCTGGCTGAGTTTCCAAATGCAACAGTTGAAGAGCTTTGTCAGTTTATAAAGGGCCCTGATTTCCCAACAGGTGGCGTTTTAATAACACCAAAGGAAGAAATAATTAAGATTTATCAAGATGGAAGAGGCTCAGTAACAGTAAAAGGAAAGGCAAGAATAGAAAGACTTCCCGGAAACAGACACAGAATAATCATTTATGAGATACCATATCAGGTAAATAAAGTTGAGTTTATAAAAAGAATTGCAGAGCTTGTCAGAAAAGGACAGGAAAAAGGAATATCAGACCTTAGAGATGAATCAGACAGAGACGGTATCAGAATAATTGTTGAACTAAAAAGAGAAGCTGACCCCGAAAAAGTTCTTAAAAAACTATACAGAAGAACACAGCTCCAAAAATCAATACCTATAAACTTTACTGTTCTGGTAGGGAAACAGCCAAAAACATTAGACCTGAAAGGAATACTATGGGAGTTTATAAAGCATAGAATAGAAGTTATAACTAGAAGAACCCTTTATGAACTTGAGAAAGCAGAAAAAAGACTTCACATAGTAGAAGGTCTGCTTAAAGCCCTTGAAAATGCAGACAGGGTTATTGAAATAGTCAGAGGCTCAAAAGATGTATCCTCTGCAAAAGAACAGCTAAAGGCAGAATTTGGTCTTTCTGATGCACAATCACAGGCTATCCTTGATATGAGACTCTCCAGATTTACAGCCCTTGAAGGAGACAAACTCTATCAGGAAGCCGATGAACTAAGGCTGAAAATAGAGGAATATCAAAGAATTCTTTCTTCAGAAGAAGAAAAGATAAAAGTATTTATTCAAGAGATGGATGAGCTGCTTGAAAAGTTTGGTGATGAAAGAAAAACAATGGTTATGGAAGAAAAAGGAGAGCAGCTCACATTTGATGAAGATTTCATACTGGCAGTTCTAAGCTCAGGAAGAATAATAAACAGAAAATTTGATGAAACAGAAAGTAAAGAAGAAGTTTACCAAAAAGTCCTAAGCGAAGTTATTACATCTGTAGCCCCCGGGGAAAAACTTATTTCCATACAGGAAGTAAAAAGCTCAACTCCTATAGCCTTTATAACAAACAAAGGCAGAGCTTACTGGAGCCTTGTTGCAGACCTTCCAAAAGGAGAAGGAAAGATAAATATTGAAGAAGGGGAAATAGTCGGAACTTCATTTAAAGGTGAAGGAGATGAAGATAGACTGTTTATCCTGACTAAAAAAGGAATAATTAAGAGAATGTCCTATGAGGATATATTCTACAAGTCCCAAAACCATCTGATTATTCCTCTTATGGAAGATGATGAGGTAGTTCAGGCATTCTCAGATGACCATCCATCAGCAATAGCAGTTTATACCAGAAAGGGCGACCTGCTTATGTTTGACAGGTCTCAGGTAAGGGTAACAGGAGATAAAGCAAAAGGTGTAGAAGCCATAGACTTAGATGAAGGGGATGAAGTAAGAGGTGGATTTTTAATAAACAGCGAAGAATATGTCCTGACAATAACAGAAAAAGGATATACAAAGCTTGTTAGAAAAGAAGAGTTTTATACAAAAGAAGGAAAGCTGAAAAAAAGAGCCCAGAAGGGACTTATGGCAGTCAAGCTTTCTAAAGATGATGCTTTATCAGTTGCTACCAGTGTAAATATTGGGGATAACCTGCTACTTTCTACAGAAAAAGGTCGTATCCTGAAACTCAAGATTGACGAGAACACAATACCGGTTGCCAAAAGGACAGCAATGGGTGAACAGCTCATAAAAATAGAAGGTGATAAAGTAGTTAGAGTTGTTAAACCAAAACTTAAAGAGGAAAATCAGGAAGAATAAATGGTTTACATATTACTGATTTTTGGAATCATAGTTGGGCTTTATGCAATTTTTAACAATATCGGCGGAGTCTTCTCCGCCTTTCAATATAAAGATGAAACTCTTGTCATAGGGAAATTCCTCCAAAGTCTCCTTCCTGTCATAGCCGGAGCTGTAATAGTCTGGATTTCAGCCCAAAATCTGTATGATATGATAAAGAAAAAGTAATACTATATCTAATTTAAGTTATAATAATATTGTTCGATGGTTTTTTGGGGGAGGAATATTGATTTCACATATTGATAAGTTAGTAAACCAGACTGTCAATATAGGGGAGGATTTTTATAAAAATATTACTTCTCTTGTAACATATAATGACACAAAAGATAAAGTAACTCTTCTCAGATTGTTTTTAAAAACATATAAAAGCTGCGCTGATTATAACTCTTTACTTTTTATATGTTTTTCCAATGATTTGACAGAAAAGTTGTTTGAGGAACTAAACAAAAGGGAGTTTAGACATCATTACCATATAGATATATGGAAAGAAACAGACAGATTTATAAGGGATTTTGAGGATATATTCAAAAATTTTGAGGCGAAAATGGAAAGTAAAGAATGTCTTTTCTCAGAGCTTATATCCGGTGATTTTAAAGCAAATGTAATAGACATTTATGAAGAGCTTAACAAAATATACGCCGGGATGAAATTTGATAATCTTGATAGATTTGAAGTTAGTATTCAGGAGATGCTTTTTCATCATCTTACATTCTTTGAAATTATCCTCAGAGGTTTGATCCTTACATTAAAAAGTCAATTATAATGTCAGATTTTTCTCTGCCCGAAGTTTATAATTATTAGAAACGAATATTTAAGAGGGTGGTTATGGAGGGTCAAAATAATCTTTGGGGCAGGGAAAAAATACAAAATCGTAGAAAAGATTATTCAAAGGATTTTACAAACTTTCTTATCCTTGATATTGAAACTATAAAAGATACCCAGATGATAGATGATATTCAGGATGAAAAAGTCCTGAAAAAATTGGAAGAGGATGAAAATTATTTTATCCCCCATCCTTATCATCGTATTGTTGCGATTAGTATAATGGGTATCAAAATGCCTGATGGGGATTCTGTTTTCAAAAGTTTTGCCTCAAAAGATGAAAAAAGGTTAATAGAGCTTTTCTGGGAATATTATATGAAAGCACACTCATTTGGGGTTTATAAAACCAAAAGTGGAGATAAGAAAAAAGCTATTTCCCGTTTTCCTGTGCTTATTACCGTAAATGGAAAGGATTTTGACCTGCCTGTAATAAAGCTAAGAAGTTTAAAATACATTCCGGATTTTCCAGACTACAAAAAATTTATCATAAGCACATATCTGGACAGGTTTGATAAATGGGAAAATGATTATCCCAGATATACTATGCATCACACAAAATTCCATATAGATATTCCAGTTGATATTTTTAATAAAAAAGTATCCCTGAAAAACCTGTGTTATCTGTGTGGCATTCCTGTTAAGCAAGAGGGAGATGGTTCTAAAGTTCAGGACTATTTTGATAATGGAGAGCTTGAAAAAATCGCAAAATACTGTGCAGAAGATGTAAAAGCAACGGCATTACTGTTTGCCTATATAAACAAACATCTTTTGTATGAGACATACCTGTTTCCTGATATGGAGTTTATTAAAAGTCTTGAGGGGGATATTCAGGTATTATGAAAGACAGATTTTTTTGTGGAAGCTATTCTTATCTAAAAGAAAAACTCTCAGAAATAATAATTCAAATAAACCAGAACCAGCCTGGAAGTAAACTTACATTTATAGTCCACTCAAACCAGATGAAACAGGCTTTCAAGGAGTATTTAACAGATAAAGCAGGCATACTGGTTAACACAAAATTTTATACTCCCATTGATATAGCAAAGGAACTGGCAGAGGTTGAACCTATTCAGAATTTTGAAAAACAGCTAATACTAAAAAAAATTATGTTTGATAATGGTTTTCAGCTGGAAGGACTTGTTGAGGAATATGGGCTATTAACCCAGCAGATTAAAGAATATGAGATAAATCCAGAAAGAATAAATAATCCTGTAGTCAGAAAAATAGTTCAGGACTATATAAATCTCACCGGAAAAGATATCATTGACAGGGAAGACACACATAAGATTGCCACCGTAAAAGATACTGATTTCCAGACAGATTATCTGTTTATAATCGGTATAAAATCAGTTGCTCCTATTCACCAGAAATTATTTAAAAAGCTTAAGAAACTTTCGAAAAAAATATTTGTATTTTTACCTTTTTTCTTTGATAGCGGATATTATGAAAACCACGACCATTTTAAAACCCTTCGGGCTTTTTATGAAGAACTGGCAGAGACTCCACCTGAGATAGAAAAAATAGATAATCCAAATATTAAAACAGGAAAATACATATATAGATTTTTCTACGAAGGTTTACCGGTAAAAAATCCGGACTTAGATATATATCAGGCAACAGGCATAGAAGAAGAAGTTGAGTATGTTGCAGCAGATATAGCAAACAAGCTTCTTGATGGAGTGCAACCCCATCAGATAGGCGTTATAATCCCTGATATTCAGAAATATATACCTCAGCTAAAGGAAACTTTCAGGAAATATAACATTCCGTATTATCTGTTTGAGGAAAATAGATTTATTGATGACCCGATTTACAGTCGTCTTTTTGGAATTTTCCAGATTAAACTTCAGGAGTTCTCAAAGGAAAGTGTATTAAAGGTTTTATCTCCTGAGCTTCTGGACTTGCCGGATTTAGACAGTTTATATCTAAAAATTCTTCAGGAAAATAATTTAAATAGTTATCAAGACTGGGAGAGTTTTGTTTTTGAAGGAAATAATTCCCCTTTAAAAGAACTCCTCAAAATTTTAGACTTGCTACCAGAACAGGCAAATATAAAAGAGTTTGTAAGATACTTTGAAGAGATAAAGGACAGATATATAACCTGTGAAAAATGCAAAGAATTCCTTGAAAATATTTTTGAGTTCTTACTGGAAAACAGAATTTACTCTGAGTTTTTTTCAGAGATATCCTATAAGGAATTTGTTTCTATTGTAGAAACTTTTTTCAATCAGGAAAATAAAGAAAACCGCAAAACAGGAGATTTTGTTTCTGTTTTAACCCCTTCAGCTGCAGAGGGAAATAATTTTGAATACATATATTTTCTGAACCTGAATTCCGGTATTTATCCTTCACCACTACGGGAAGAAATCCTTGCTACTGCTGTAGAGTTGGGAATGGATTACCCATTTCACGTTCTTATGCAGGAGCTTGCAAATTTTGCGGCGATACTGGACAGAGGCAAGCGAATAAAACTATTTTTTTCTGCCACAGATACAGATAAAAAAAGTCTATACCCTTCTGTTTTTGTAAGTGAAGTGATTAGGATAACTGAAAAAAAGCCGCAAAAACTGAAAAATCAGCCTGTTTTATACACAGATTTTGTTTTGCATAACGGAAACAAACTGGCCAACCCTGTAAACTACCAGCCCTCAAAAGATAATTTTATTTATCAATTTGTGGATATCAAAAAGCCTATTTCTCCTACAGGCTTTGCTGTTTATGTGAACTGTCCGTATAAGTATTTTTGGGATGTGGTTATCGGAGTAAGCCAGGAAGAGATAGACAGAAAACAGATTCCTGCCTATGAAACAGGAAAGTTTATACATGATATTTTGTATAGGTATTACAAGGGGCAAATCACAACCAAGCAAATAGAAAAAGAATTTGATGAATTTTTTGAAAAACAAAAAAGATTTATACTTCCTGCATATATCCCTGTGGAGTATACAAAAATAAGGTTTTTAAAGGAAAAAACCCTTGATTTTATCCAGAAAGATAAACTCAGGATGAAAGAAAACGGAATAAAAATAGATTTTAAGCTCCTTGAAAAAGAACTATCAGACGAAAGGTTCAAAGGCAGAATAGACAGAGCAGAAAAAGACCCTGAAGGCTTTTATTACATAGCAGATTATAAAACCGGTAATGTAAAGGGATTAAACAGAACATTTGAAAAAGAACTGAAGAAAAAATATATCCAGCTGCTTATATACAAAAAACTTCTTGAAAAAGAAGGCAAACAGGTAAAAGACGTGGCAATATTTGCTATAAACGACCACACAAAAAGATATTTTTATTTTGGAGAAAATCTTGATTTTATTGCCCTTGAAGAGTACCTGGAAGAGATGGTAAACCAGCTTTTTAGTAAAAAATTCCATCCTGAACGAAATGATGAATGCAGATATTGTCCTTACATAACTTTTTGTCCTAAAGACAGTATACAGGAGCAGGAAGATGCCTAATATAAACTACATAGCATCCGCAGGAACAGGGAAGACATATAAGCTCGTTGAATTAGTGATAGATAAAGTTTTGAAAGAGGATATTCCTCTGAAAAATATGCTTATTCTCACATTCTCAGAAAAAGCAGCCACCGAGATAAAGGATAGAATAGCCAAAAGAATAAAAGAACTGTTGTCTGGGAATACATTAAATAAAGAAGAAAAAGTCCGTCTCCACAGACAGCTTATATTCCTTGATAATAGCTATATAGGGACATTTCACAGTGTATTTTTAAGATTTTTAAAAAGATTTCCTGAAAAATCAAAAATAGATAATAGTTTTTCAATACTATCCGAAGGACAAACTGACCAGTTACTTGAGCTATTATTTGATAAATGGATAGAAGCTGATTTTGAAAATGATAAGGACAGATGGGAAGAGATTTTAGGTCTGTTTGAAGGCAAAATAAGTCTGGTTAAAAAATTCCTGAAAATTCTCTATAACAACCGATTAAAACTAAAATTTACCCATATTGACCTTGAAAATCAAAAACAAGAAATAGACAAGATAAAAAAACAGATTTTTGAAGCAAAAGAAGAATTCATTAAAAGTCCTTTTTATGAGATTTTAAAAAATGCAGAAAAGGAATATCCTCAGGCTTCCAAGCTAAGCCTGTCTGATGTTTTAAATTCAATTGAAAATGACACTATTACCAGTCTAAATATAAAAGGCAATAAATCCTTTATAAAACAAAGAATATCCAGAGATGTTCCTGAGGATTTAAAAAAAGAGCTAAAACAGATATCTCAAGACCCTGAATTTGTGCAATTGCAGGATAGTCTTTTAGGCTTAATAGAAGAATACCAGCAGGAAATATCTGATTACAGGGCAAATCTAATCCTTTCAAAATTTTATCAATTCCTTGAATTTGTTGAAAAAGAAAAATCTGAGAAAAAAATAATTGATTTTGATGATATTCTCCAAAAAACACTGGAACTATTTGAAGATGAAGAGGTTGCTCAATATTTGAAAAATCAGTTCAATTATATCTTTGTTGATGAGTTTCAGGATACAGACAAAATTCAGACAGAAATCTTAAAAAGGATTTCAGACCATAATATATATGTTTTTGGAGACCCTAAGCAATGTATATACACATGGAGAAATGCTGATCTTGATGTTTATTTTGATTTTTTAGAGGAAAACGATTTTCAAGATGAAATACTTGATACTAACTACCGAAGCACACCACAGCTTATTGAGTTTTTTAATAGATTATTTTCGGATACACAAATTTTAGAGCATATCAAAGAAGAATTCAGAAAACCTGTTAAACCTTCAAAAGAGGATTTTATAACAGACCCAGCAGTAAAACTGATTAGCATAAAAGATACCCCTGAAAAACAAGAAGTTACAGCAGAGACATTCGCAACAGCAAAAATTATAAATCAACTTGTTTCAAATGGAAGATATGATTACAAAGATATATCTATCTTATTTGACCGAAATGATGATATTAATGAATTTTTAAATATATCCAATCAACTTGGTATCCCTGCAGTTTCTCTGGCAAATATCAGATATTCACAGCTACCTGAAATAAGACTATTGATAGATTGTTTAAGATTTATCGAAAATCCAGAAGATAGCCTTGTGACAACCTGTATTCTAAAATCCCCTGTTGTTATGGCTTCAGATGAAGAGATTTATAAAAATGGTTTAGAGTCTGAGCATAGATTTTTTAGATTATTAAAGGAGCTGTCAGACCAAAAATATAAATTATCCGTGGAGCAAATTATAGACAAGATTTTTCAGGAATCCCCATTTCTTGAAATGTTTTCTGTTATGGAAGATGGCCTGCAGAAAGTAAAAAATCTCAAGATGGTCAAAACACTGGCAAAGAAAAAAACATTTGATAATCTTTCTCTGCAGGAATTTATCAGATTTTTAGAAGAATATTCATCAACTCCTATTGATTATGAAGATAATGCCGTTCAACTGATGACAATGCACAAATCAAAAGGCTTGCAAAACAAGATTATTATTATCCCTCTAATATGGAAAGATTTTAATCTAAAACTTTTTGGAAATGTCCATATATATGATGGAGAGCCTCTTATTTATTTATCAAAGGCGAAAAGCAGACTACTAAACGATAAAAGTGTGGAAAAGCTTATCAAAGATAAGATACTGCATGAAAAAATCAGACTGTTTTATGTTGCAGCCACAAGAGCACAGGAGCAACTTATATTTGTTTCAGCAAGGGACAAAAGCCGTTCAATCTCCATATTATCTTTAATAGATGAGTTTTTACCTGATAAAACAGGTATACATCAAGAGGAAATCAGATATCAGGATATAATCCCTGAAGGCAAAGTCCAACAAACAGAACCTATTGATTTACAGCAGTTAAAAGAGATAGAAGAAAAAGAGAAAAAAATAAAAAATATGAGTTTTGATAAAGAAAGGTTTACTTCAGTAACGAAACTGATGGAGGAGGATAAAAAAGAGATTAGCCTCGGGAAAAAATCAGAAGAAAATCTGGGAATATATATTGGAATTTTGACCCATGAAGTTTTGGAAGATTTAGATTTTGAAAACTTTTCCTATGAAGATATTGAAAAGCTTATAGAGCAGAAAAGAAATATTGTGCCCCAGCATATTCAGGAAAAGGTCGTTTGGCAAGTTAAAATCCTTTTAGAAAAATTTGAAAATTCCAATATTCATATTGAATTAAAAAATAGCCAGATACTTTTCAGGGAATTACCTTTTACATTAAAAGACAACTCTTTATTTGTAGAAGGCAGAATAGATATAGTTTATGAGAAAAATGGAGATATTTGCATAATGGATTTTAAAACCAATAGATATGAAACATCTGAGGAGGAGAGAAAAATTATTAACCAGTATCAAAAACAGAAGGAATATTACCTAAAGGCGATTAGCAGGCTTTTCCCGGATAGAAATATTAATTTCAAGCTGGGACTTTTATGGACGGATAAAATTATATTAATATAATAAAAAATTTATTAAAACTGTCCGATAATATTGTTATAAATTAACTTTAGGAAGGACAGATGAAGAAGAAAATAATTTTAGCGTTTTGCGGGGCTTTATTATCGGGAAATGTTTTTGCCGGACAAGAAAGTATACTTTCCCTTATGAAAAAATATGAAGAAGCTTCAGATTTATCTAAAAAAACCAGGGAAGAGAGTCTGGGACATATTCTTGTCTTTACCCGAAAAGACCTTGAAATAATGCATATATATACATTATCAGACCTATTAAGGATAATACCTTTAAACAATATATTGCCTAATAATTATGGTGTAGAAACCCTTTCTCTTCCGGGAGGAGGCTGTAGTATTCCTATTATCTATAGGTTGTATATCGATGACCATGAAGTAAGTTCTATTAACACCTATAGCCCATTTTTAACCTATGATAAATATCCTTTAGACCATATAGACCATATTGAAGTTTATTATTCTTCAGGGGCTATCAGTGTTACTACAGAACCATCAAAAATAATAATAAAGCTGTATACAAAAAAACCGGAAAGGGAAAATGCAACAAAATTCAGGGCTTCTGTAAGCACAAAAAAATCTTACACACTTAATATTTTTGCTGCTTATAAAGGTAATGAAAATTTCTCTTATCTGGTTAATTTCAGCAAATCATATTTTAGATTTCCCAGACCCAGAATAAATGGGCAAACGGTAAACAGAAATCAGTTTAGAAAAGACCTGTTTTTCAAATTAAATTACTATGAAACTCAGGTTGAGTTGTCAATGTCTGATGTTAAAAGAGGTGGATTTTTCGGTCTATCTGGGGATAAGGCTCCGGATTTTGCCCATACATGTTCATTTGATAGCTATCTTGTTGTTTCCCAGAAGTTTGACAATAATACAAAGCTTATACTTTCTTATGATTTCCAAAAAAGGAAATACAAAGAACTTAATAAAGCAACCGATGGAGGAATTATAGCACCTAAGCTATTTAATCCACTTCAACCTCCTATTGTTGAATATTATGAGAAGCTAAACTTCCATAAATTTGCAGCTATTTTAAATAAAAAGATAAAAACAGAAAAAAATCTTCTTTTGATAGGAACATTCTGGAGATATTATAACGAAGATAGACTTACAAACTATTACAAAAATGCTCTTAATATGAAGTATGACCTGACAAATGCTCCGAAAGTTAGAAATTACTATATTGGGTCTGTATATCTGGAAGATAGCTATAACATAAATGATAAAAATCTTATTATACTGGGGGCAAATATAGACAAGTTTAAATTTTATGGTCAAAAAAGTAAAAATAGGCTTAATTTAAGAGCGGGAGTTATATCCTTTATAAATTCAAAACTCATGCTTAAAGGATTTATTTCAAGATATTATGTAATTCCTTCAATGCTTATGATAGAACTGTCTAAAAAAACCCGCTTAGAGCCTATGATGGTTAATGCATATACAGGAGAAGTAAGATATAAATTCGGTTCTAATGAAATAAAAGGGTTTACAGGATATTACAGAATAGACAACTTGATTAAGTTAGATCATAGAAGTTTTACTTATGAGAATTCAGGAGAGTCACATAATTTCCACGAATACGGACTTTCTTTTAGAAGAGATTTTAATGATAATATCTATTCAGAAGTTAATTACTGGTTTACAGATGTTGGAGAAAATTATTTTTCTCCTGATAGAGGAGGCTATTTTAGACTTGGGGGAGATTTTAATAAATTGAAGTTATATACAGACCTTGTTTACAGAGGAGATTATAAACCATTTGGCATTCATGTAAGAGAAAGTTATAACCTAAGGTTATCTGTTTCTTATGCTTTGCCTTATGACTGGAATTTAACAATAACAGGAGATAATTTACTTAATAAGCCAGACAAAAAGGCTTATATGGATGTATTTGGAAATAAAGGAGTTAAGTCTGTTTATGATAGACAAATAATAATGACTGTAGAGAAACTATTTTGAGAAAAAGTATAATTTTTTTGGTTTTAATATACGTGTTAACTTCATTTGCCGGAGATATAGACCCATCTATTAAGTATGAAATTAAAATACTTGAGAAACTTGTTCGGGATGCTACAAAAAAAGAAAAACCGGAAGTTTATTTTATAGGTCTTTCACAACGGAAAATTGACTTGCTTATTACCCATACTACGCTCAGAAAGGCCAGAGATGAAAAATCAGCAGATTTTGTCTTTATTAAAAACGTAAAAAGAGAATTTAATGCTGTAAAACCGACGATGGCACTTGATTATTCATCTTTTGAGAAATGTAAGGATTGTATCGGGCTTTTTACATGGAGAAACGGGAGACCGGTTTTACTTTTAATAGAAGAGAATTTAATCAAGTTTCATATATCATTACCTGAAGATTATAAATACTTTATAGAAAGCAAAAACTTTACAATTGGAAAAAAATGATTTTTGATTTTAAAAATAAAAGAACGAGGTTTTTTTATACAATAATATCTCTTTTACTCGCCTTATTTATTGTTTTGTATCTACATAATAAAGCTATTCCAGATATAGAAAACAAACTTGAGCACAGAATAGTTCATATTTCTACCATAGATGTAATAAATGCTATAAAAAATACAATAAATATGTATATTCCTAAAGAGGATTTTATTAAAAAGACTTTAAAGGATAATAATTAT